>JAQTTZ010000147.1 GCA_028710485.1 Bacteriovorax sp.
CTGCTTATTGCATATCGGAAACAGATCATCATTGCTTGCTATATTAGGATTAGGATTTGGGAGTGTTTTAAAGCCTTGCGGACAATCCTCTCTCATTGTTAGTTCGAAAAACCATTCATAATCTGGTAAATAGTGATGGTAATGCCAAGCGGCCCATGCTGCCTCTCCTCGAAAATCTTGAGAGCAATTTGAACAGAACTTCGCTATATTCAGCATGACGATTGTAGTAAAGCCATGAGCACTGAATATATGCTCATCGCCTGCGCCGAGTCCTGGGTAATTGACATGATCAGTGGGGTCGACCAAATGAAAAAACTCATGGATTATTATGGATAATCTAATGATTCGACTAAAATCATTATCGCTTGAATGTGCAGCGACATTGATATAGATGGTATCATCACCATATCTCGAACATCCATCGCTGCTCTTAGGACAAGAATTGTTGGACGCAATCGTTTTAATCTTAGAAAGAAGTAAAGTTAAAAGTTGGGCACCATCTATCTTATCTCCTACATAAATAAATCTCCTGCTCAGATTAGGAGTTCCCGCTGCAGTTTGAATTTGTCCAAGATATTGCAGATCATTCTTTAGTAAAAGAATCTCTCTCTGAGAAAAACCAGAAAACTTCAAAAATTCTATAGGTGAAGATTGAGCTTTTGCTGTTGAAAATCCAGCGATAAGAAAGGTCATACATATCAATACCCCTAACATTGTCTGAATTATCCACCGGTGAATATTTAATCTCAAAATTAAAGTGTTCAATTGAGGTATCTCCATTTTTAAGCTATTGATGCCGCTCTACTTAATGCGACAACTATGCCATGTTTGATTATGAGTAAAATTATAGGAAATCCCGGGCCGAGTTAATAACATCAATCATTTTGAATCGCTGTTTTTTGGGTGAAGAAAATAATCCTCAAAGTAGAATTTTAAGCCTGTCAAATTTTTGGTCAGCTATCAATGATATTTACACCGAATTGATTGTAGTGATGTCATGGATTTGGCAGGGGCATGGTCCGTGAATGACCCAAGGGGTTTTTATCAAGAGAGAACATTAAAATCTCTACATCAAACATTGGGCACGTTTTAAAATCTCACCAGGCCTTAAAATGCTAAGATTTTGTTTCGCGCTCCCTCACTAAATTCCCCACAGAAAGTTTCAGCACATCAAGTATTCTTGGTAATAGCTCAGGATCAAATTGTTTCCCTTTATCATATTCCAAAACTTTGATTGCTGTTTTATACATTGAGGATTTATTTTGTCGATTTGCGGTTAGCAAATTATCAAAAACATTTGCGATAGCTACAATTTTAGAGAGCCTGTAGATGGAGTCCCCGGAAATTCCTTTCGGATAACCAACGCCACCAAACTGTTCGTGATGTTCAGCAACTATTGTTAAAACCTGCTTGGGGATATTTGAAATACTTTTTAGCATTTCTACTCCGGCCTCTGGGTGGCCCTTTATGGCCCTATCATATGCTACGCTTTTGGGGTTTGCGGAAATACTTTCAGGAATTTTTGCTTTTCCGTAATCGTGAAAAAGTGCTCCCATATATAAATTTTCTAAAACAATTGAATTGTTCTGCCCTACGGCCATTCCAAAAAGTAACGCCAGATTTGCGACATTCATGGAGTGTTCAGCAATTGTATTATTCATACTTAAAATTTTTGCAAAAGTATCTGCCGTAGGATTTTTCTTTTTAACAGTTTCGATAAAATCGTTAACTTGATTTTTTAATATATCTACTGTTTCGCTGGATAGTTGCTCATCTAGGAATACTTCATAGATTGTTTCCTTTAGCGCAACTTGCTGTTCAACTATAGCTCGATTTTCTTCACCAACGTCTGTCACGAGAGCTTCAATATTTTCTTTTTTAAGTTCTTCCAAGGCAACTTCAAAAGCTTTTCTAAAGGCATTTCGCACATACAACTCTTTTACATTTTTTGAGATAAAGTAGTTGTATTTTTCTTCAGGAATAAAATCACCCTGTTCTTTAAACTTAATAAATTTTTCATTTATTTTCACAAACACATCTGCGGGCAATCTATCATTGCAGGCAATTTTACTTAGAGGGAGGGATGAGAATTCTTCAGAGGCCTGGCTTACATTTTTTATCATGTATTCCATCTTAGACATCTTTACATTTAAATAAAGTATTTTTTTTCATATGATTTTAGTCGGAAATATTTAGGGTGTATTTAACAAGAATCTAAGCAACTTTAGATTTCTTGTCTTCGACTGCTTGATAACTCGAATAAGGAGTCTTAATAATCCGCTCAACCCCATCTTCAATAACACCATTTACCTTATAGAGAACTAAATTTTCAGTTTTACCTTGAACTTTTGCCTCCCCTGCCTTTTCAATTAAAAAAGTTCCATCGAGTTTTTCAATAACTTCTTTGGATAAAAGAAGATCCGTTCCGAATGATTTGGTCGATCCTTCAATTCGCGAGGCCGTATTAACCGCATCACCGATAACTGTGAATTCCATTCGTTCGCTCGAACCGATTTGACCAGAGATGGCCTCTCCTGTGTGCAAACCCATTCCAATTTTAATCGGTGTTAATCCGCGGTCAATTCTCTCTTGATTTAATTGACTTAAGGCCACACGCATTTCAAGACAGGCAGAGACAGCGTTGGTCACATCATCATCTGTTTTATTTGGAGCTCCCCAGACCGCCATAATTGCGTCGCCAATAAATTTATCCACAACTCCCCCGTTTTTATTGATGATATAAACCATGACTTCAAAATATTCATTGAGCATCGATACGACTTCTTCGGGTGTGTGTCCTTCAGAGAAGTCAGTGAATCCTCGAATATCACTGAAAAAAACGGTGATTTCTTTTTTCGTTCCGCCAAGTTTTATTTCATTTTTTAGCAATTCGGAAGTAACTGCAGTTCCGTGAAATTTGTTAAATAAATTCTTTATCTTATCTCTTTCTTTTAAACCAATTGTCATATCATCAAAGGCAGATGCTAAAAAGCCCACTTCATCATGAGACTTAACCACATCTTTAGCTACAACATCAAAATTCCCTTGAGAGATTTCTTTAGTTAACACTAAAAGTTTTTCGATTGGAGAAGTTAGCGATTGCGAAAAAACAAATGTTAAAAAAAATGAAACAGATAAGGCAAGGCCCAAAATGAAATAAGTAGTTTTTTTAACAAAAAGCGAAGGAGCATAAATGACGGACATGGGAACTTCTGAGACAACAATTAAATCAGTGGAAGTTTTAGCAAAAGCACCTAAAATCTTCTCATGATTCTGAGCTGATTCAAAATATTTTTGCTTAACTCGAATATTGTTCGACATGGCGTCTTTGATAATCGAATGTGGACTTAAATCTTTTACCTGGAGCACATATTGCTCATTGGGATGGGCCAAAACTTTTCCTTCTCGATCAACCAAAAAGATAGTTCGGTCACTCTTACTTGAAAAAGTTCTTTGCAATCTATCAACTTTTACAAATCCCCAGGCAATAGAAGTAATCAGCCCCACTTCATTTTTCATTAAAGGAATTCCAATGGCAAGAAGGGCCAACCCTTTCACTGAACTCAAATTATAAACCTGAATTTTTCCATCAAAACTTAGAGCATTCTTATTTTTTAAATCTTCAATCAGTTTTAAAATATAAGAATCCAAATTAATATTTTTAGGCTCATTTTTTTTATTAATAATTTGCATTGATTTTACATCATCACCCGTCTGTCCGTTCATTATGGTGACAAGCCCATAAAATTCAGCATCGTTATTAAAGGCCATAACTCCGTTTAAATCATGATTCACACTATTTTTTAGATTTTCTTGACCATAAAAAGTAATTTTATCAACATACGATTGGATCAAGTTATCCACTTCAACTGAAGTGGAGTCAGCAATATTAAGATTCGTGGACTCTTCCCTATCGGTTGACATACTTTCAAATAAACTTGAGCTTTTGTAGGAAACAACAAGAGTAACGACTGCCAACATCACAGTTGAAAGAATAACGAGTTTAATAATAATAGGAAAATAGAATCCACGCTTCATACAAAATCTATCGGCTTATAAATAATATAAGTTATTTTTATTTTGCAGTATTTTGCATGCAGAATTTGACAAGAAATCTTGATATCAAGGACATTTATTCCCAAAGGAATAAACCTTCAAACCAAATAACACTAATGATAATATAGTGAAACATGAAAAAAAATTTAGTCAGAACAATTACGGCCTTGGTCATTTCAATTACTGGTATATTTTTGTCATATTATTTTCTTTATCCAAATATTGGACAAAAGCAATCAAGTAAAAAATCCATTGCGATGGCAAAAGTAATCAACGTGATCAACGACGTTAAAAAGCAAGGCAACGATAAACTTATTTGGGAGCCAATTCGTAAAGGAGATCTTCTTTATTTGGGTGAAAAATTAAAAACCTCTCCACTTTCTAGTTCTAAAATCGAATTTATCGATAACGGTGCTTCAATTGATATTGAACCCGAGTCATTAATAATAGTGAATAAAAACAATCAGAAGCTATCCTTGCAAGTAGTAGAAGGGAGTCTTTTTGTCAGCTCCAGCAAAGAAATCCCAAATTTAAGTGTTACCTCTGGAGAGAAATCAGAAAACACTATGAACATTAAAAATGGTGATTTTTCTTACTCCGTATCAAAAGAGGGTAAGGCCAATGTTGAAGTCTTAAAAGGAACAGTTGATCCCAATAGTAGCTTAATCGCGCACACCTCACAAAAATTTAAAGATTTAAAACCAGGATATGGCGAAAATATTTTTGTTGATTCAAGCAGTGTTGATGGAAGTATTTTTAAATGGTCTCCACTACCAGACGAATATGAAGTTAAATTAGAGATAGGAAACAATCGGAACAATTTACAAATCAAAAATGATGTCTCTGTCGAAAGTGAAAATGGATTAATCAGATCTAAATCTATGACCGGAAGTTATTATTGGAGATTGGTAGCACTTAATAAAAACAATCCCGATGATCATTTTAGCTCAAGCACTTTTAAAGTAACTTTTAAACAAAAGATTGCACCGATTCCAATTTATCCAATTGCAAGCGATACCGTTCAATTAAGAAATGAGAATGCCATTGTTGAGTTTAAATGGAGCTTAATGCATAGCTTTGATTCAATTCAATTAGAAATTTTCAGTGAAGGTAATACAAAAAATCCAATTTTAACGGAACAAGTAACAACTCAAACTTTTTTCAGCACCAATAAAATAAATCGCCCAGGAAAATATTCATGGAAGCTAGTTGGAAAAGTTACTGGATCAGAAGAACCTCTTGTTAGCTTAATTCAATATTTTCAAATTTTTATTGGTGAAGATTTGCAATCCCCCATGCCTTTGCTTCCATTGGACAAAAGCATTTTCTACTACCCAGACCAAAAAGACAAAGGCTTACATAATCTGCATCTCTCTTGGAAAAATATCAAAGAAGCTAGCGAATACTTAATCATCATTAAAAACCGTGATGGTAAAAAGCTCGAATTCAAAGCTCCTCTGAATCAATTTGTTATCCCTACCATTGCCAGTGGAACCTATTCTTGGACAGTTCAATCCATAAATCTTAAAAATGAAATTTCAAAGGCCATAACTAACCGATCATTTTCAGTAGAACCGATGGCACAACTAAGCTTTAATCAATTGGAAAATAAAGTTTATTACACCAACAAGTTTCCTACCTATAAATTCATCTGGAATACAATTAATAATGCTGAAAATTATCGCTTAAAGGTTTCTCAATCTCAAAGCTTGTCTCCCAACGAAACGATCAAAGTAAACGATGGACAATTCAATTATCAAATCGGAAAAGAAGGGATGTACTTCGCTCAAGTAGAGGCCCTAAACAAAGAAGAGAATTCAATTGCTCAATCTGAAGTTTTTACCTTTTCTGTAACCAAACCTCCTCTTCCATCCACACCTGTTTTCCTAGATGCCAAAAAAGCATTGGAATCAACTCCTAATGGCGACATAAATTTTGAATTAATTAATTTTGATAAAAAATATAAAGTTGTTTTTGAAATTCGAGATACTCGCGGGGTAATAATCGAGCAATCTCAAAATAATTCGTCGGGCATATCGTTTAAATCCTTATCTCCCGGAAGATTTTTTGCTACGGCCAAATATATTGATGAATTTAATCAGACAGGAGAGCTCAGTCTAAGACAATCCTTTACTGTGCCTGATAAAAGTGCAATTGCTGCTCCTAAAGTAAAAGGTATAAAAGTTAGATGAAAAAATATATTTACTTAATTTTATTTTACACTCAAATTTCCTTTGCAACCGTTAATGACCAACCTACAAGATGGATTGATCTTGAGTGGGATGAAGTTCCAGGAGCAAAAGGATACGATATAGAACTTTCTGAAGTCATAGATCAAAAAGAGTTTTCTCGTGGCCTGTTTCATACAGATACTCCTCATTGGGCCAAAGAGGCAAATCCAGGAAAATATAATGTCAAAATCAGAGCGCTAGATAACAGAAAAGTCCCAGGGCCTTGGGGTGAGACCATACCGGTAGTCATTAGATTAGTTTCACCACAACTCATCAGACCTTTAGATAATGAAATACTAACGACATCTGAAATGAATGATCTTTCAATAACCTTTCAATGGGGCCATGTTCCAGGAGCTATATTTTATCAATTAATTGTTTTTAATTCAAAAAATATTGCCGTGTTAGATGAAGTAACTAAAGATATTGAAGTAAAATACAAAATCTCTAACATCGACAATTATAAATGGTACGTTCTGCCCATGTTCGCACCTGAAGAAAAAAAAGCTCCTGAGGAATTCCTTGCAAATCTTTCATCAAACCTCTTAGCAAACAAGGCCGAGTTCTTAAAAGAAAAAAAATTTGCCATCAAAGGCCAGATGCTAAAGGCACCTGTAATCGAAGTTGAGGTTATCAAAAAAAGAGGATTTCTCTTTCGCTGGAACGAAGTATTTAGAGCTGATAATTATTCATTCGAAGTTTTCAAAGTTGATGAATTAGATGAAGGTAAGTCATTAAGAAAAATCTTAAATGGTACTAGCAGTAAACGCCAAATCGCAATAGGAAAAGACAAACTACCCGACGGAAAATATGTCATTGCTATAAAGGCAATTTCTCATAATTATCAAGATTCTGAAAATGCACGAGTCATTATTAAGTCTGATAAAGATCATCTTGAAATAATAAGCAATGAAAGCACCAATAAAGAATCTATAAGCAG
>JAQTTZ010000148.1 GCA_028710485.1 Bacteriovorax sp.
CTATGGTGTGATGGCGGAGAAGTGGCCTTTGCGACAAAAATGATTGAAGAGAGTATAGAATTCAAATCAAATTGTTTTTGGTTCTCTACCCTAATATCTAAATATACAAGTCTTCCAATAATTTATGAAGAATTAAAAAAGGCCGGAGTCCTGGATTTTAAAACAATCGATATGGCCCAAGGTCAGAAGAAAAGTCGCATTGTGGCCTGGACTTTTAAAACTCCCAACCAGCAAAAAGAGTGGCGAGAAAACCAACAAGATAAACTGACAAGATAAAAAATTATTCCATAAGAATCGTTTTTATACCGACTGTTCCAACCACAATAACTTTATTAACTTTAACGTGAAATTTAGAAACAACTACTTTGTTTCTAAAAAGTTTCCAACTATTTTGATCTTTAGCAAGTTCAAGATCAATTGATCTTCTATCGCCAGTTATTCCATTGTAAAGAGTGTCGATAATAATTTTACCACCACGGTCGTAATCAAAGTTGTCACTTTTTAAGTTGAGAACATTATATTTGTCTCTTTTTTCTAAGATAACTCCCTCAGTGTTTTTAAGATCAAGTGGATTTAAATCATCACGTCTTATTTTTTTCCCATTTATAAAAGTATCTTTGTATAAATTTTTGAGAGTTTGAGTGTTGTCTTCAACATTCGCCACAAGACTATAGACTTCGTTATTATCGTCGTTATCAGTGATAGATAAAATTTCTTCACTGGCCATAAGAGTAGCACAAGAAAAAATTGAGCTTATAAGTGAGACTAAAATAACTATTTTCATAAACACCTCATTAATATCTTTTTTTCTAACATTACAGGTTAACATATCATTTTTAAAGCTATTAGTTATTCGAAGTCATAATTTATGTCACTGATAATATTTGGAAAATCTATTTTTTAATCTCAATATTATTTTCTATTCTTTAATGGACCTCTAACTCATTTATCTTTTGAGAGATTAATAGATAAAAAAGGGGATTAAAATGCAAAAATTATTAGGCCTATTACTGATAACATCACTCACCTCTTTTTCAAGTTTTTCAAATGACCGCCCAACTGCGAGTTCAGCTCCTAATTATAATTCAACAATGGATCCGGCCAATAGTACGAGCACAACTATTGCGACGGGTGCCACCGGATACGAAACACCAGAGATAGACACTGTTCACACAGGGGCCTCAGCAACTGTTCGTAAAAAAACAATTAGCAAAAGCATGGAAGAATCTTGTGAGAAAATAAATGGAAAAATGGTTTGTGATCAAGAGATAAAAATTAGAAAAAAAATCAAAAATGCTGATGCAACAAAAGAAGAACCAGTGGATATACCTGAGTCAGACTTGGAATAAATATTCATACAATAGTATTTTTAGGATGGTAAAATGGAGGAATAAATGCAAATCAATAAAGTTATGATGCTTTTTATAATCTATCTATTCATTTTGTTTCAAAACTCGAATGTAAGCGCAGAGGTCACGCGATGGCCGGTTCCCGATTGGGAGACTGCTGACAATTCTTCAAAGATGCTGTCACCCCAATGCCAAAAATTTAAAGAAGTTTCACTAAATTCCAAAGATGTTAAGACAGATGGTCTACTTGTTATTAAAGATGGCCTGGTTCAATTTGAATTTTATGATTCAAAAAATAGTATAAATAAACCACATGCCCTCTGGTCCGTGACTAAAACAATTACTGCGGCCCTCCTCGGAATCGCGGAAAGAGATGGAAGGATTAATTTGGATCAAAAATTATATGAATATTATCCGATAATAAAAAAGGATACTATTTACAATAATAATTACAAAAAGATATCCATTAAAAATTTATTATATCTTGATGCCGGATTTATATGGAATGAAGCAAGCCAGGATGTTTCTGCTAATCCGGTGATTGGAATGCTTTATGGAACAGGACATAGAGACATGGCAACTTTTGCGGCCAAAATAAAAATGATAAAAAAAGGTCCATCTTATAAATGGAATTATTCGACCGGAATTCCCACCATCACCATGGGTGTTCTAAAGAAAATTTATGGAAATGAATCTTATGAAGAATTACCTTGGCGAAATCTCTTCAATCCTCTTGGCATAACTACGGCCATTTTTGAAAGAGACTCCTCCGGAACATTCATCGGTGGAGCAGGTAGTTTTGCCACTCTAAGAGACTTGGCTAAAATTGGATATCTTTATTTAAATGGAGGCCAATGGAACGGTGAAGTGATCCTTACGCCTGAATGGATTCAAAAAATGCTGACTCCTTCTCCCGGCTATGTTTCTCCAGGGACGGTTATTACCGATATTTCAGATGAAGGGGTATATGGAGGATCTATCTGGCTTAACCGAAAAATTAAAGATGGTTTTGGAAAACCCTACCCTTACTCTCCAGAAGATATGTATCTGGCCGTAGGTCTTTTGGGGCAGCTAATTATTATGCTTCCCACTCAGAAAATGATTATCGTTCGAACCGGTTATGGTTTTGGGTTTAATTCTAAGATAGATAAATTTGTAAGTAGCGCCATTTCATGTTTTCATGATCCCAAATATCCCTTAGGAAAAGAGATACCACCACTCAAGAATCCACCAAAATTAGGACTGGGAAAAATAATTATGAATGTCAAAAATTCAGTAGAGGCCAATACTCTTCAAGGTTCCATTGCTAAGACTGTCTGTTCCTGTCATCTCGTTTCTGGGCTAGATATTCCTACTTGTCTAGAGCGAAATGATTTCACACTCTCCAAACTACTTACCAAATTAGAAGTGAAAAAAAATGTCGCGTTCGATGGGAAAATTGGAATTCAAGTCAAGCTTGCTCGGTTTGCAAGACTTTTTAAATTACATTATGGTAATTCAGCTCTTGCCTACTATGACCCGAATCATGCTGAATATGGATGTACATTAAGATGAGTGGAAAATGATGAGGGAAAATATTCACAATAGGATGGTCCCATTATCCATTTTGTTTGATCAATAGTGATACTTGGCAAAGTAAATTACTAGCTTTAACGTTTAGAGAACTGGAGGAAATTTATGAACAAAACTTTTAAGACATCTTTGATGCTATTTCTTGGTAATTGCCTATTTGTATCATTTGTAAGCGCTGCTGGACTCTCTGGTGGAGAACAATTTTCAACCCAATTGATTGAAGGTCACTTAATGGTTCAATGTGCTGGTGGAGCGCCAGGACCTACGAGTGGATCTGCAATTTGCAGATCTGAACTCTTAAATCCGGGCGAGTATTCATATTTTGTAGGACCAAATATTGATGCTGATCACGTTTCATTGCGCGCTACCCGCGAAGATGGAAGTGTTAGTAAAACTAAAACTGAAGAATACAATAGCGCAAAAGGCAAAAGCCGTAAGTCTTTTAACCTTTGGATCAATACCGTCTTTCAACGACCACTGTTGGGTTTTGGAAAAAATACAGTTAACTATTCTCTAACTAAAAATAGAGCAATCGTAGAAAACGGTACATTTATCATTAATGTTGTAGATGGTGGAAGATCGACTTGCCAAAGAATGGGATACTACACATCACAATCAACGGCCGATTGTTCAATACCACAAAATCTTTGTTCAAGATATTTTAGCGAAAATAATTATTGCCAGTAATTTTTTAATCAAAAAATAAAAATGCCCCAATTTCTATTTTGGGGCATTTTTTTTATCTAAAAACTAATTTGGTTTGCAAAGCGATATTCGTGCCCTTTAGACAACCAACTTCAACTCTAATTGGATCTAAAATCAGCAATACATTATGAGGGTTATGCCCTATCTCCACTAGATTAATACAAGTATCAATCAGAGCATTAATTTTTCCAGTATAGGCAGTTTTACATTCAGCAGGAGTTGGATTTGGATTCCCCGGGATCACTTCTTTGCAGACTCTAAAATTTGACGTGCGAAGATAGTCAGCGCGATTTTTAATTGATTTTTGAAGATCGGCCTTCTCCTTGGTAAGATGGCATAATTCAATGGCATAGGGACGAATCTGACTATCTGGCCAATCAACCACCTCACGCAAGATGGGAATATAAATGGTGTTAATTTCTTTATTAGTGCAAATATAATCCAAACTTTCGGCCGCCCCCCCGTCAGGTGGCATTGCTCTAGCGGCATACGAAAAGCATAATGTGACAGAAATTAAAAAAGTAAAGGTTATAAACGTTTTCATCATAGCTCCTTGTGAAATTTATTTTTATAAGGACTTGTGTAATATTTCACAGCACAACCCTTTTAAAAAATATAAAATTTTGATCAAACACATAATAAAAAATCGGTGTCAAAAACAAATACGACGATAGATTAAAACTATAAATTTGATTCAATAAGAGTCCTTTTTTTTATTTTTAAAGGTGCTTAAAATTTAGAAAATAAAAACCAAAAAAAGGAAAAAATCATGAAAATATCAGTTGAATCGGCAGAAGCAAAATCAGCAGCGTTGAGAGAAAAAATATCAGATGCGCTGGGTGAACAATTTGGAAAGGAAACAGAGGAGGAATTGAGAGCAAGAAAATTCAGCATGGAAAAATCTGAGATCAAGAATTTTGATAATGCTGATGAAGTGAGAAATTTTCCAAAAGGTAAGTTAGAGCTAGTCAATATTGGCGGAAAAACAATTGGCCGAGTGGTCTTCCAACCGGGTTGGAAATGGTCTACTTCTGTTAAACCGATAGCTCAAACAGAAAGTTGCCTGGCCCCTCATTTTCAATACCATATCTCGGGAGTATTGAAAGTAAAAATGGATAGTGGTGAAGAATATGAACTTCGTGCCGGTGATATATCAATGATTAATCCAGGTCATGATGCCTGGGTGGTGGGAAATGAACCAGTGGTAATTGTCGATTTTCAAGGAATGATGGACTATGCAAAACAAAAGATTCACTAAAATATTCTTTTAGTGAAGGAGAGGCCTATTGGCCTCTTAGGTCCGATTGTAATTTGCATTACCTCGGGCCTAGGAATATTAGTTCCAATTAATTCTGATTGATAATACTTAATATAAAATCCTATTAAGATTTTGAGTTCTAATACCGCCAACTCGGCCCCGATACATTTTCGGGTTCCACCACCAAAAGGCGCGAACTCATAGGGTGAATACTTGCGGTCTAAAAATCTATCTGGTTTAAATTCAGAAGGATTAGGCCAGGTCTCAGGTTGACGATGTAATAATGAAATACAAACACCCAGTTCATCATCTATATTTAATTTTTGATCACCAAAGATAAAAGCTCTATTAATTATTTTTCTAGTAACAAAAGGCACTGGTGGCCGAATCCTAAGGGACTCTTGCACAATTGAATCGAGAAATTGATTCGACAGAAGTATCTCTAAGAAATCATTTTTAGATCTATTCTCAAAAATAGTTAATTCTTCTTGCAGGCGATTTCGAATGTATAAATCTTGGTGAATATAGTATAGCGCCCAACTTAGCGAGGTTGCACTAGTCTCATGACCAGCAACTATGAACGTTCTAATATGGTCTAATACTTGAGATTTTGAGGATCCTTCCAGAGAACTCAACGGGCCGTTAATGCCAAGAGCGACACCCGATAAGAAAAATTCATAAAACCTATTATCCAATTCGTTTTTCTTTTGATTAAAAGTCTTCCAGGTTCCAGGAACCCAATTGGGAATAAATAAAAAAGAGGCAGAATAACTTTTTAGAAAATTTCCGGTTAATTTTTCTGCTTCTTCCATTTCACTTTGAATTAAATGAGGAAAAAGAAATTTCAAAATAATTTTTAGCGCTGAATTTAGTGCGAACTCTTGAATGAATAATACTCCTGAATGTCCATGATTTTGATGAATCTCAAAAAAGGTATCCACAATATTCTCTGAAAACGGTGATAAACTTTTTTTTGAAAAATTAGGAATAAATTCTTTTCGCAGACTTAAATGAGTTGATCCACTTTGCATGATTAGACCATCTTTACCTAATAATGGACCAACTGGATTTTTATCAGAAGTTTTAAAACTATCGGCCGGAGCAGTAAAAACAACTTTTGCCAAATCAGAATTACCAGTCAGCCAAATAGTCGGTGCTCCTGGAAATGATAATGGAAAGGGATCGCCATGCTTTGTTTGCAAATCCAGAAGATAATCTTCCGGTGACGTGAGAAAAGTGTAAATATTAAAAGGAAAAATCATGGCATCAATATAGCTTGAGCTAATTGAATGCAAAAATATTTTTTTTGAATATGTTATATAGTTTTTAATGATATTATTTTGTCTTTTCACAAAATAAGAAGCGAGGTAATAATATTGAATGTTGCAATTAACAAATTTTTACGAGAAATGTTATCAGGATTTTCGTCAATCTCCTCAGACTAATATTGACGACCTTGACCTTGAAAAGCTAAAATTGATATCAAAGCTTCTCTTTAAAGAAATTGATCAAAAACGATCCACACAGGCCCGAAAAAATCTTCTTTACTATCTAGACCAATTAATTTGGACAGACGCCAGAGAGCATATAGATGACCCCCAATTTAATGTGCAAACCAAACAAGAAATAATACAAGGACTTCATCTAAAAAATAATTTATTTGGTACTTATAATAAAACAATAAAAATATTAGAACCTCTTATCACCCAAATAAATGAAATTGAAAAACGTCCGGCCAAAATTTTAGAACTAGGAAGTGGAACAGGAAAATTAACGATGGCGATGTATGAAAAAACAAAAAATACATCAATGAAAATACAAATAACGGGATCTGATATCATTCCTGAATACGTGCTTGCGGCCAATAATGAGGCCATCAGTAGAAACTTAAAAATAGATTTTAAAGTCATAGATGCTTTTCACTTGGATCGATTAGAGCATAACTCATATGATATTATTTTTACCCTTCATAGCATGCATCATTTTTTGCCTGAACAATTGGCAATGATCATGTCCGGCTCACAAAAAGTGACGACCAAAGCGTTTATCGGAATCGATGGTTATCGTGGTTTTGGAAACCTGTTGTTCATGACGATATCGGGGATTGGAGCAAGCATGTATAATCTAGATACAAGTTTTTTTCATGACTCCATGATTTCGGGCAGAAAAATGTACAGTTCTAAACAATTGGAGATTATTGCTAAAATTGGTTGCCCACAATCAACTGTGGTTTCAGAAAATCT
>JAQTTZ010000149.1 GCA_028710485.1 Bacteriovorax sp.
GGTATAGCACATGTCTGTCTCTACCATCCCCTCTTCCATCAGCTTCTCTTTCGCCGACAGCTCGATCATTTTTTTATATTTCGCATCTTTCATAATATCTTCGAGCAACTTATTAAAGCTCTCATCGAACTTCTTCTCATCTTCCTGTTTCTGCAATTCTTTTTTATGACGATGCTGTTGAATGACTGCCAGTTCTTTTTGTTTCCTACGTTCGGCCACTCGCTCGCTCAAAAAGGATCTGTACTTATCGGGATAAAGTAGGCTCTCGTTCATCATTGATTCTAGTATTGTTTTGGCCAAGGCCTTTAGAGTTTTTGTAATTTTATAATTGCATTTAAAAATCTGCCATAAGGTTAGATCCAAGCAAAACTCAGATGCAAGATATTCTCCTTTATTCCATTTGAATTTTTCAGATCCCGCACGGGCCAGATAAATTGAATCAAATTCGCGTCTATAGTTTTCCAAGTCAATTTCATTGAAATCGATTGTCTTGAGCGCTTCGGCCCCATATTCGAACACTAGATCTTCAAAAAACTGATCACCTTTGTGTTGAATCATGGCCGGATCGTGAAAATGAATCATTATCTCCCAATCTTCCTTGTCTCTTATTTTGGTAATGGAAAAGTCAAAGACTGCTGTTATCTCTCTGGTCTTTTGCATGTATTCAAAAATCAATCTTCTTCTTTTGTCTTTTTGAGAGTCTTGAAGACCGATAACTTGTGCTAGCTCATTCAAATTGAAAAGAAAGTCATTTCCAAAACTTCTCTTTTTAGAATAAAGAAAAATGAGAATTCGTCTTTGATGGCCGGCCGAAAGAGACAAATACTCTTTTTGCTCAACAACAGACACATACTCATCGTAGAGATTCTTAATAATATTATGATCGAACTCCACGTAGAAGAAATCAGAGTGGTTCGATAAAAAACCTTCTCTGGTCCCACCCGATCTGATCCTTCCATTTTTTAGGATAATTTTGGTATTCTCTTCGGCCTGTAGAATTTTTCCACTTGGTGAGTGATATCTAAAATTCTTAAAAGATAGGTTCTGGCTTGCGATTCGCTTTATGGCCTTCGAAATTCGATTTGAATTGTTTTCACTAAGACCAAGCCTTCTACATATCTCCGCAAGAGTATAATACACTCTACGGTCAGATACGGCCTCAATAGCATGAATTGGAACCAATGCTGAACGCTGTTCAAAGGCCATCGTTAATAAAACTAAAAGAACATCGTTTTCGACTGATTGAAGTGGTCCCTCATCTGATTGAGTTGTGACCTCTAGCATATAAATAGAACCATTATCATCGACGGTGCGAACAACAGATTTTTGTTTTTCAAATTTCGCATTTTCATCAATATAATATCTGAATGGAAGCGCCAGACCTAAATTAACTTCTATCTTAAAGTTATTTTCTTTTCCATTGGTGATTTCTGGAACGTTAGGCAATATTAAATCGTGTGACGAATCATTCTCGTTGATCGATTGCACTATACTTTCCCTGTTAATGCTTACTTATATATAATTTAACTGTACTATTTAATTCTTGGCCATCAAAATATCCCAAATAGCACAGATAGATCAAAATATCCCTGATTGCACAGGATGGTCTCAACATCCCGGTCTTCACAGATGAAACCTCTATTGATCAACAGATTCATCAAAACATCCGTCTCTTCACAGGAGTAACCCGAAATCTTGAATTCCGCCTGTGAAGTGAAGGATGAACAACCTGTGATATGAGAGATAAAGATCTAACGCCTGTGATGTGACGGATGAATCATCTGTGAAGTGAGAGATAACGCTCTGTGAGGCCAGGGATGCAAGTTTATTTAACACCATGAAAACAGATAAAATTATCCCAGTTATCACAGGCTATAAGTATGTATATAATTAATTATTAATATATAGAGTGTGAAGACAGGGATATCTTTTAAAGAATTATTCAAAAGATTGACTCTTATAAAGAAAATATCCCTGTCTTCACAGACCATTTAAGAAATTCCCATTAAAAGTGCTAATCCAATCCTACTTTATCTGTGAAGACAGGGATGACTTATAAATAGAGATTTAAAAACGATTATTATCAAGAACACAATATCCCCGTCTTCACAGGATGATTACCCATAAGCAGAAGAAATCCTGTGACGACAGGGATGTTGACTCTGAGCTTTTATTAAAAAATTCTCTATAAGGGAATATTATCCCTGTCCTCACAGGCCTTATTCATTTTAACCATTCTGAATTGCTTTAATCCTGTGAAGAGAGAGATGTCTTTTATGATAATTCATCAAAAACTACATTCATTAAACAGTAATATCCTTGTCCTCACAGACCATTCCATTAAAACGACTAATGAACTCAGTTATATTTTTAAAGGAAGTATTTTTTCCTGTGATAACAAGGATGTTTCCTAACGATTGATAATCAAAAACTACATTTATTAAGTAAAAATATCCTTGTCTCCACAGATTATTCCGCCAAAAAACGACTAACGAACTCAATTATATTTTGCTCATATTGATTTTAACTATCTTTGCCAATTATTAAGAAGAGATTGTGTCTGTTTTTCACCTATTAGATAAATAAAAATCACAGTCATTAAAGAAAATATCCCCGTTGTAACAGATCATTTTAAAAAATTAATTCTTTAAATTTATAAACTTTGGAACGCTATGTTTTTAATAATACTTCCAGTGAAGTGAAGGATATTTCTGAAAAAAAGAGTTATTTTATCTCTCTTATCACAGCATCTTATTATGAAACATTTATATTTTTAGGATGAGTCAGCACTTATTTTTAGCAGAATATCCCTGTCATCACAGGCCTTCTTTTAAATTGCCTGTGATGACAGGGATAATAAATTATTAACAAATAAAAAAAGTGAGTCCCTGATTTATTTTTTGGAAGTTACTAATCATCAAAGATTTAGAAATTTCACAAACGCGGTCTGTGATCTTTAGAAGAGCTTTCAATACAAGGCCTGAATTTATGGCCTTGTATTGAAAGCTCTTCATTTTTACTCTTAGCAGTCGCTAGCTTTTCATGTTTAGATTTAGCTCATTTTTAAAAGCAAATCTATAAATTAGGATTATGCCATTTTTCAACACTGCCTTTACATATAAATCTTTGACCTACGACCTTATCATTCATTGACTGCAATGTGCCTTCTAAGTTAGAAAAGTTCAAGCTAAATAGCATTGTATCCTTAGACTCCTTCTCAGAGCAAGCATATGTTCCTTGAGGTCCTTTACATTCCTCAAATCCGCCAACTTTTTTTCCTTCCATAAAAAACTCTACTTCAAAACCAGTAGGAATTTGATGTAACACAAGATCTACTCCTTCTAAAAGGCCTCCAGTTTCTGGTTTACATCTTAATCCATCATTTTTGTTAGCAATATCTCTAGTTGGGGAATTATAATTTTTATTTTTTGCAAACATACCGAAAAGAAGATCGTTTGATTTTTTCTCATCGTGATTTTGATTTGAACTACATGAGGCAAGTAATAATCCTAGAGTAAAACTTAAGAACGGTTTTAAGTTAATCATTTTTTTCCCTTGAAAATATTTTTTTTATTAATAATATTTTTTCGCAAGAGAACTAAAAGAGCAATCCTGACATTTTTTTCCCAGTAATATAAAGCGGCATACTTTTTTAGTTTGGGTATAGGACATCTATCAAAAAGTTAGTCATTTATTAAATCTGGAAATCGATGAATACCCCCCTACCGTTGCAAAATTAGTTCTGCTCAAAATGAGCAGCAGATTATTTATTAGTCACAAGGAGTCTGTGCCAATACGAGTCGCTTTTAAAAGCGTTTTTTTGAGTAATGCTTTAATACGGCCAGTTATTTTAATAGCGAATTAAAATAGCTCTCCAAGGCCTCCTCTGTTTGCAGAGTGGTCAGATCAGTATTCGTCTTCCCAATCTTCGAAAACACCGCCTTCAATGCCGCTCTAATAACTGTATTTTCTGTAATTCTTGGAAGTGAACCCTTATTGGGCATTGAACTTCTTTTTCTTGCGATAGAAATTTCCGAAGACAGATCTCTTATAAGATAAAATTCCTCTTCATTAAAGAGAACCATTTTATTGATCAATTTATCATATGTTTTTGCTGGATATTTTCTGAATTTTTGCAATTCAGATCCAACGTTTCCAATGTCCTCGTAAGCGTTTTGTGCCTGAGGAGTAACAACTGTTGCAGGTTTAGCAATAACTTCTTGTTGGTAACTGGCCGGTCTTGAATTTTGAACTTCCGGAGTTACTGGTCTCGGAGTTTCAACTTGTTTTTCAACTATTTGATCTGGTTGTATCCCCCACTTTGCGTTCGTTTCCAGTGGAGATTTATAAGGGCCAGGCTCTTCTTTTTTTATTCTCTTACTAGTCGCAAAGATATTAAAATCATCTTGAATATTTTCACTCATTTTATACCTCTGCTCCTTTCGTTGTTACCTTCGCACTTGCAGCTGATGCTTTTTCAAGAGCAATCATTCTGCTTAACATTTCCTTCGTTAATTTTAAGTACTCTTTATGACCTCTTTCAGACGGTTTTGTGACGTCAAAGATGGTCTGCTGACCTCTTGGTAAAAAAGCAAATTTAGAGGCGATAGGAATGATTGAATCAAAAAGATGAATGCCTGATTTTTTACAGTATTCCCCAAGCTCAACAATCGCTTCTTTTGATTTATTGATTCGGTTATCAGAACTGCTAACAAAGATTCCTAGAGCTTCTAGATCTTTATTATGGCCCTTTTTAACCTTAAGAGCGGTTGAAATTGTCTGTCCTATAGAGCCTAAGGAAAAGTCCGTCATTTGAACTGGCGTTATGAAATAGTCACTCGCTATTAAGCTAGAGACCGTTTCGATGCCCAGCTTGGGAGTATTGTCGATAAGAACAAATTGGAAATCCTGAATCTCATCATTTTCTGAAATCAATTCCTTTAAAAGCGTATATCCCTCTATCCCTAATTGAGTTAGCGTACTCTCAATAGAATATGCGTTACCTCTTGAGTCCGTCACTTCTGAAGGAATGATAAAAAGATTTGGAGTTTTGGTTTTGCATAGGACTTCACTCAGAGTGCCACCGTTTGCGATGATGTGACAAATGCCCTTTTGATTCTTAGAATCAAGATGACCTATAGTTGAGTAAGTTGAATTACCTTGTGAAGTATCCCAGTCTATAATGAGCGTCTTAAATCCCATGTTCGCAAGCGCTGTCGCGATATGAATAGTTGAAGTTGTTTTCCCTACTCCACCCTTTTGGGCAATGACTGAAATTATTCTTGGCATATGGGTCCTCCGTGAACCTAAAAAATGAATTATAAAACTTGGATACTTTAAAAGTTTTAAACTATCAAAGTTGCAGGTGTTAAGCAGGTAAGCTGATGAGTTTTAAAGTTTTAATTATTTAAAGTATAAGACATTAATAGTTTTAATCAATAAAAGTTTTAAAATTTTATAGTTATTAGCTTTTATACTTAGAGAGTTTTAAAGTTTGATAGAGTTAATGTTTTAAAGTTCCCATCTTTAAGAGTTTTAAACTTTAAAAATGGTGATGTTTAAATCTTTTAAACTTTAAAGCTATGCGTGCTATAGGCGCATACTTTGAAAGTTTAAAACTTTACAACGCCAAAACAGAATATCCTAAATTACATCTAGAGCTCTTAGCAGGCCCTCAGAGCGATCACTTAAAATTACATACCGAGAGTAGGGGAGATCTAAAAACCAAAACCTTAATACTTTAAAAGTTTTAAAGTATTAAGGTTGCAAAGGGGTTAGAGTTTTAATAAATTCCCCAATGAGAAATTAGTTGATTATAAAGTTTAAAAGAAAAAGAGTGCTGAAATAAATTTATTCTATGAGATAATCATCAAGTCAGGAGTGCTCGTATTAAACGAGAAATGCCATCCTAAGAAATGAATTGTGGATAGGATGGCGACTCCGAAATTTTGACACCGCCACAGTTCATTTATTGGAGTGGTAAATGGCATTGTATATTTTTGAAGCTGAAAACCTAGGCCAGTGTTCCCGAGTAATTGAGGGCCTAAAACTCCTGGATTGTGACTTGCTTGTTAAAGAGAAAAATGAAATCACTCCCTTTGAATCAGATATGCTGGTCAAGGTTCAAATTCAAGCGAGCTACGAGCAGGTGCTAAAAGCGCTCGCCGAAACTAAAAACTCTAAAACGCCATTTGATACCATTCGACCTCTTCAATAATTAAGCAATGAAGAACAATCGAAGAATCAAATCAAAAAGGCCTAAATAATCTGTGAAGAGATGGATAATTATCTAATAAATTCTTGCTTCGAAAGCGATATTCTGTAAATCAATCACTTAAGAAACAGCAAAAAATAAAGCTTATTTCCAATTCTTTTCAAATGCCCTAGCATTTATTCACAGGATTGTTTGCCAAGGAACAACTGATATCTCAAAAGAATTAGGAGGATTCATGAAAATGATAAGTGACATAGCGGAGCTAAAAAAAGGGGATACTATTATCGTAAAAGACTACGCTTGTTTTGAGTCACTAGGGTACAGAAAAGTATTTGGCGAAGTGTTTAGCATCGACCTGGGAAATCCAAATTTCATAATCAAGTGCAAAGAAACGGACGCCTTCGAGAATGTCAGCATTGAAAATGGGAAAATTTTCTTAATAAATTAAATATGTAGAGGATGTATGCGGACGATTTAAAAGAGTCTCGCTTCAAATTCTCGGACTAATTTCTGTCTCTGCCATCTAATCTTTGGAAATATCTTTCTCTCATACATCCAATTAAGTCGACTATGCCACCTAATATGATTTTGTCTCGTCATTAAAGCTAAATTCGCCCTTCTATTGTCCCAAGTTTTGCCATTAATATGGTGGACTTCTTCGCCGTAATCAAGCGATCGCTTGATTATCTTTTGTACGACGGCCCGATGTTCGAATTCACCCCCCTTAGAAAGCACATAACCGAACTCATTTTTACGCTTGAATGCCTGCACGATGGGATAGATCCAATTGAAATAAATAGACCGCAGAAATCGATAGATAAAAA
>JAQTTZ010000150.1 GCA_028710485.1 Bacteriovorax sp.
CGAACTCGGAAGTTAAGCTCTTCAGCGCCGAAGGTAGTGCCAGGGAAACTTGGTGTGAGAAAAGGTCGATGCACCCTCTTAATTTAAAAAAACCCCGGCTTGTCTGGGGTTTTTTATTTTTAACCGTCAAAAAAACACATCATGAAAAAAATAGAAAATATTCATATCGGTCACTGTACAACACCTCATGGAATTAAAGGTGAATTTTCATTCGTACTGTATAATCCAGAAGATTCTGTGTTGGATGATGGGGCTTTAGTTTCGCTATTGCCGAGATCTACATCAAGCTCTGTTCCTCAAGATGGAAAATATTTTAAAATTAAAAAAATTAATATTGGGAACAAAGCGATTGTTACTCTCGAAGGAGTGAACGACCGCAATACTGTTGAAGCAATGGTGCCTTTTGATATTTATTTTGATCGAAAAAATTTTCCAGAGACTGATGAAGGTGAATATTATCTCAACGACCTATTAGGCCTTGAGGTTTTTGATTTTATTACTAAAAAATCAATTGGAAGAGTAATCGATTTTTATGAAAATGGCGTGCAGGTTGTTTTAAGAATTAAAATGGAAAATGAAGTTATAGAACTTTTGTTTATAGATCAATATGTGCCGGAAGTTGATATTGATAATGGCAGAATTGAAGTGATCATTCCTGAGATGATTGAATGAAAAAAATATGGATAATAACTTTATTTCCAAATTATTTTGATTCTCTGATTAATTATGGAATCACTGGATCTGCTCTTCGTGGAGAACGAGGGGCCGGAATCGAAGTCAAAACGGTTCAACTTAGAAATTATACTCCCAAAGATTATAAAGGCGTTGACGATTCTCCTTACGGTGGAGGAGCGGGTATGGTCATGCGCGCGGATGTTTTAAAAGAAGCATTAATGAAGGGGATAGTTCAAGAGGGAAATTATGGTGAAGACTTTAAGTCTAAACTTCATGTTATTTTCCCAGGGCCTAGAGGAAAGACATGGAATAATTCTTATTGCAAAGATTTTGCCAGTAGATTTAGCAAGCAAGACTCAAAGGATTTAGTTTTTATTTGTGGGCGCTATGAAGGAATTGATGAACGTTTTTTAAACCTATACGTAGATGAGCAAATAAGTATTGGTGATTATATTCTTACAGGGGGAGAGATCCCTACAATGGCGATAATCGATTCTAGTTTACGATTTTTTACTGGAGTACTTGGAAATAAAGAAAGTAGTATGCAGGAATCGTTTCAGGCGAATCTTCTGGAGCATCCTCAATACACGCGTCCCAAGAATTTTGATGAAATCGATGTTCCTGAGATTTTACTTTCAGGACATCATCTCAATATTGAAAAATACCAGAAGGAAGAAAGCCTAAGGGTGACTAAGTTACATAGACCAGATCTTTTAGCCAAAAAGGAAAATGAATGAAACTTTATTTGGGATTAGTTCACCATCCGATTATAAATAAATTGGGGGAGTTGGTAACAACTTCTGTAACAAACTTGGATATTCACGATATCTCAAGAAGTTGTCGTACTTTTGGAGTGCAAAAATACTTCATAGTAACTCCATTTGTAGCGCAGAGAGAGTTGGTAGATTCTATTTTAGGGCATTGGGAGCAGGATAAAGCGAATGCTTTTAATCCTGATCGGCAAAATGCGTTAAGTATTGCACGTGCAGTTGATTCGATTGAGACTGCAATTGCTGAGATAACTAAAATCGAAGGGCAGGCCCCAATGATTGCAGTTACCGGGGCAAACTTTGATTCTTTTGATGGGGATGTTTCGCAATTGACAAAAAAGATAGAAGGAAGCAATATGCCTTGTTTTCTATTATTTGGAACTGGTTGGGGGTTGCACCCAATAGCGCTTGAAAAAGCGGACTTTAGATTGTCGCCAATTATATCGAAAAGCTCTGATGGGTATAATCACCTTTCAGTCAGATCTGCGGTTGCCATTTATTTGGATCGTATGTTTGGAAGTTAGTATTTAATAAACCCTACTCGGTTAAGAACAACAAAACGTTGGTCCTCTGGGAGTAGCTTAGAAATAAGGAGTTCATATGAACTTGATCGACGTAGTTAACCAGGATCACTTAAATCCTAAAGTTAAAAGTCTGCCTGCTTTTAAATCAGGGGACACAATTGCTGTGCACACAAAAATTACTGAAGGTGCAAAATCAAGAATTCAAATTTTTGAAGGTGTCGTTATCGCTTTTAAACAAAAAGGCGACATCAATGGTCACTTCAGAGTTAGAAAAGTATCTAACGGCATTGGAGTAGAAAGAGTTTTTCCTTTCCACTCACCAAACGTAGATAAAGTAGTAATCGTTCAAAAAGGTAAAGCTCGTAAAGCGAAACTTTATTATCTTCGTGAGAGATCAGGTAAATCTGCTCGTATCGCGATTGATTACGACAGAAAAGACTAATTATTTTTTTAGTATAAAAAATGGCCCTTCGAAAGAAGGGCCTTTTTGTTTTAGGTGTATTTCAAATTTATGTTTGATCTTAAATATTTTAGAGCAACATTTAAAGAAGCCTCTCTCGCAGACCCTCAAAGGACTAGTAGTATCTTTATTGCTGGAACAGACGAAGTAGGTCGCGGTCCACTTGCAGGCCCAGTGGTTGCAGCGAGCGTGAGTCTTCATTTCGGACTTTATGATGAAAAAGAATTAAGAAAATTGTTAAAAGAATGGAAGATTTTTGGAATTAATGATTCTAAAAAACTAACAAGTGAGAAACGACAGGGAATTCTTTCCGATTTTCCTTTTTCAAAAAGCCAGATGACAGTCAATCAAATTTATACTCATCGCTATTCAAAAAATATGAGCCTCAACGTTTTAATCAAAGAAATCTCCCCACAAACAATCGATGAGATTAATATTCTCAATGCATCTCTTAAAGCTATGAAAGAAGCGGTAACTGAGAGTTGCAACTTTAGTATGCCCGGATTGGTACTGATTGATGGAAATAAAAAGTTTATTTCAGAAAGTACGTCAGTTGTATTGGTTCCCGTTATTCAAGGTGACTCAAAATCTTTATTGATAGGCATGGCCTCTATTATTGCTAAAGAATACCGCGACCAATTGATGACGAGATATGGTGAGCAGTATCCTGGCTATCATTGGAAATCAAATGCTGGTTATGGAACAGCAAAACACTTAGAAGCAATTTCGCTTTTGGGTATTACTGAAATTCATAGAAAGACTTTTAGAGGAGTTAAAGAATTTTATGAGGAAAGGGGATAAATTAGAGAAAGATTTTTCTGCCACTCTTCACAAGTCTTATCTTCCTGTGCTTGTCTCCTCTAAAATTTTGCGCTCGTTAAATGCTGGTCAAATTGATATGGCCGGACTTTCAAAAAAAAATCAATCATGGGTTCTCTCACTATTTGAAGTGAAATCGTCGCAATATCCATCAGCTTATCAATGGCGAAGGCTTTTAAGAGCACAGGACTATTTAAGTAGGGTTTTGGAGATCGATACGAAACTTGAAGTAAAGTTTTGCCAAAAAGATGAACCTTAATTATCCTTTTATAATATGAAAAAACTCTTAATCTCATTTACCCTCTGCTTTACACTACTTTTTTCAAGTTCTTCATTTGCCATGGATCCAAAATTAAAGATTCTTGGAACTATGTCGGGTTACGGAATTGTCGGGGGAGCACTCTTAGGGGCTGCGACAATGGCCTTTGGAACTAGTGCAAGAGCTATTGCTAAAGGTGCCTCACTTGGTCTTTATGGGGGATTGATTTTTGGGAGTTATGTAATTTTAAGTTATGAAATGAAGAAGCGTGGTTTTAATGAGCAGCCGCGTGAAGATTATTACCCTGATAGCCGAAGTCCATATGAGGATTCTCAAGGCTCTATTGGAGTTCCAGAATTAAATGAATATGGTCTGGCCAGTTTTGAAAATAAAAAGGATCCGAAAAAGGATCCTCTTGTTTCAGTTAATTTTTTAAATTATCAATTCTAGTTCTGATAGGTATTTTTTCTATTTCCATATTTCTGATTTAAGTTTTCAGTGTCATCGCTGTCAAAATCTGCTTCAATCAATTTAAATGCATCAAAATTATAAAGTTTAAATACTTTCATGAATTCAGTTTTTACATTTGATAGTTTAATTTGGGATTTATTCTTATTAAGAATTTGAAGGGTTTCTACAAAAATTCCAATACCAGAAGATCCGACGAAATCCAGTGAATGCATATCAAGAGTGATAGTCGATGCTGGGTTTTTTTGGGTTAATTCTTGAAGCTCAACGCGAAGTGGAAGAGAATTTTCGTAGTCTAGGCCTCCGTTCATATGAACTGTAATATTGCCTTGTGAGTCTGTTCTGATTTGAGCTTTCATCGCCATTTGATCGTTCCTTTTTAAAGGTTAGATGTGCTAAAATGATTGTAGCACTGAATCTATTTTTTCATCCATTGCGCATTTTTGCCTAGATCTTAGGAGAGCGGTTTTGTCATCTTTAACTTTAATCACACTTCCCATTGGAAATATAAAAGATATCACTTTAAGGGCATTAGAAACGCTAAAGAGTGGAGAGCATTTTTATGCAGAGGATACTAGAGTTTTTAAAAACTTATTGGGTACTCTTGAAATAGATTTTTCGGATAAACATATCGATTCATTTCACGAGCATAGTGAAGGAAAAATTAAAATTATCACTGAAAAAATTAAAAGTGGCACAACTATTTATTTAGTATCCGACGCTGGAAGTCCGATGATTTCTGATCCCGCTTTTCCTTTATTAAAAAAAATGCGTGAAGAGGGAATCGATATAAAAACTATTCCTGGGGTGACCTCGGTTGTGACTGCTCTTGAGCTGAGTGGGCTTCCGCCACAGCCATTTCATTTTTGGGGCTTTATCAGTCGATCTAAAAATGAGCGTAAAGACTTTTTCTTGGAATTGGGCCAAATTTCTGGAACTCATATATTTTTTGAATCTCCACATCGCATTTTTGAAACGATCGATTCGTTTTTTGGGGCCCTTCCTGATGGGGAATTAATTATCACTAGAGAACTGACCAAAATATATGAGTCTGTTTATCGGGTAACAAAAAATAATTTACAAGAAATTAAGGAACAGATGGTGGATAAGGGAGAATTTGTTGCACTTTTTCATGTTGAAAATCTCAAGCATTCTCCAATGAGCAGTAGTGAAGTTGTGGAGCTCGTAAAAGACTACCTGGACGATAAGGGCGGCACTAAGAAATTGGCAAAAATTTTTGCAAAAATTCTGGGAGTTGATACCAAAAATATCTATGACCAACTTTCACGCTCGTATAAAGAATAGTTTTTATTTGATAATTGTTTTAAGTTCTTGAGCTTACTCCCCGAAAATATGTTGAAGTAATGAATCGTAAAAAAATAGGGTAGAGTTATGCTCGTTCGTATTATTGGTGGACATGGTGGGGTTTCACCCGGCTTTAAGGCCACATCGTACTTGATAGATGGTAAACTTTTAATCGATGCTGGATCAGTTGCTTCAGGGATTCAGATTGAAGAGCAATCCAATATTGATCACATTCTTATTTCTCATGCTCATTTAGATCATATTTCAGATTTGGCCTTTCTTGCAGATAATTGTTTCGGAATGAAAGGGAAGCCATTTGAAATTTACGCAAATTCACCAATAAAAGATGCAATTAAAACGCATTTATTAAATGATATTATTTGGCCGGATTTTACCATGCTGCCGAATAAAGAAAATCCTACTTTGCGCTTTCACGATATCAGGCCTGAAACCTGGATTGAGCTAGGTGATTATCGAATTCTTCCGATACCAGTGAATCATCAGGTGGGGGCACTTGGATTTATTATTGAAAGAAAAAATACTTCGGTAGTTTTTACTCAAGATACAGGACCGACAAATAAAATTTGGGAATATGCCAATAAAATAAAAAATTTGAAAGCAATTTTTTCTGAAGTTAGTTTTCCTAATTCACTTTCAAAAGTGGCCACTGATAGTCAACATCACACGCCAGCGACTATGAAAGAAGAAATTAAAAAGATGCCAAAAAATGTTCCAATTTTTCTCGGTCATTTAAAACCGAACTTTCAACACCAGCTCTTCAAAGAGATTGAAGAAATTGGTGATGAAAGAATTACGATTTTAGGTTCGAGCGATACTAGTTATGTATTTTAGAACAACTTTCGGTCTTAAGGCATGCCTGGTAAAATATAAACTTGTCTGGTTGGAATCGTGACCGGAGTGAATCGTCCGGGTACGGGCTTGTTAGCATAAGTAGGGGTCGGTTTTTCTTCAGGCACACTATCTCCAACAGTTTCCTTTGATTTTTTATCACGTTTATCTTTACAGCTATTTTCTGTTTTATCCCAGTATATTGTTCCCGGTGTAAGATCAAGATGCTTGTCTCTTTCTTCATTACATTTATCTTCTTCCGTTGCTACGTCAGAGCACTTGTTCTCTTTCCAGACTTTTTTATTATTTTGTTTGCAAATGCCTTCATCTTCGACACAGAGATGAGTGGCCGGATTTAATTTTTTATCTATTTTCCTGCAACTCTCGTCGCTCTCTACAAATGGCACAATTTCAGTAGGCCCACCAGCTAATGTACAAAGGATTGTGCGTTTAGCGTTTTCTAGTAGTGGAGCAGAGTAACAGTTATTTAAAACTGAATCCCATTGTGGAGGTCCAGTTATTTGGGATGCATCCCAAACGGTATCCTTATCGGTGCATTTTTTCTGATCGCATTGTTTTGTAACGGGGTTTACGCCATCAGGTTTCACGCCATCAGGTTTCACGTTGTCAGGTTTCACGCCATCAGGTTTCACGTCGTCAGGTTTCACGCCATCAGGTTTCACGCCATCAGGATTAACGCCATCAGGTTTCACGCTGTCAGGATTAACGCTGTCAGGTTTCACGCTGTCAGGTTTCACGCTGTCAGGTTTCACGCTGTCAGGTTTCACGCCATCAGGTTTAACACCGTCAGGATTAACGCCGTCAGGCCTTGTTGGTGGTATTACGGGTACG
>JAQTTZ010000151.1 GCA_028710485.1 Bacteriovorax sp.
GCGAATACAGTAGAAGATTATGAAGATCTTTTACCATTTCAAAAAAAATGATCTTCCGCTTGTAAAAAATGGGCCCATTACATTGAGATTTTAAAGAACTAAAGGCGGGTTTATATTCCGCTTACCTTCTTTCAATGGATTTAGTAAAATTCAGAAAAGATGGAAATCGGATTTATTATAAGGCCAATACTCATCATCCTATTTATTAGGATTTTATTTGCACTGTTTTTCGAAAAAAATAAAATCTTTTCAAGATGTGATTGATTTCACATTCATAATTAAAAAAACAAACTCCCGCTTTACCTCTTGTCGGCCCTTCAAATTCGGCCTGAGGATTTTCAAAGTTTCGCAAAAGTTCTATCGTGATCGGTACCCCCCGGTTTTTGGAAAGTTGCCCAGTAGATTTTAAAACAATTATTTAGCAGGGGCGGAAGGGAAACTTTCCATGAAACGCCAGCATTCTTCAGAGTTTAAAGAGTCAATTGTCCAGAAAATTACAACACCTGGTGGCCCAACCATCGTACAGATGTCTGAAAAAACCGGCATACATTACGCTTCGATTCGCCGTTGGGTAAAAAATTATGCTAATAGATCAAGCATGAAAAAATCAAAAGAATGGACACCGGTAACCAAACTCGAAGCCATTATCAAGGCGGCTACGATGACTGAGCAGGAGCTTGGAGAATTTCTCCGTGGCAACGGTCTTCATTCAACTGAGCTTGAAGAATGGAAGCAAGATATTTATAGCGCTCAGAGGCCTGCAGGACGTCCCAAACTTGATCCTGAGTTGGTCGAGCTGAGGGCCAAAGAAAAAGAACTCTCAAGCGATTTAAAACGCAAGAATAAGGCGCTGGCTGAAATGGCCGCAAGAATTATTCTTATAAAAAAAAGTCAGCTTTTGTTCGGGGTGAACGAGGAAGACGAGTAACGTCCACCGAAAAACTCTCTACATTAAATATGATTGAAGAAGCCATTGATAATGGTTCAAGGCACGCTATTGCCTGTGATGATGTGGGGATTGATGTGAAAACATTTAAAAGGTGGAAGATGGATTTAGAAGATAAGCGTAAGGGGCCTATAACAACTCCCGCAAATAAACTTACTGAGGAAGAAGTGAATGAAATTATCCGGGTGTCAACCAGTGCAGAATATGTCGATTTGCCGCCAACTCAGATTGTTCCGTCATTGGCAGATAAAGGGATTTATATTGCGAGCGAGTCTTCGTTTTACAAAGAACTTAAGAAGAAAAAATTATTAGAACACAGAGGGAAATCAAAAAAGAAAACTCACACAGACCGGCCCCTTTGGTGGCGACAGGACCGAACCAAATTTATAGTTGGGACATAACTTATATGAGAAGTGATATTGCTGGAAAATTTTATTATTTGTATATGTTCATGGATATTTATAGTCGTAAAATTGTTGGGCATGAAGTTTATGATGTTGAATCGATGGAGTACTCCTCACTATTACTAGAAAAAATTTGTGAATGTGAAGGTATAAAAAAAGATCAATTGGTTCTTCACTCTGACAATGGAGGATCAATGAAAGGGGCAACGATGCTTGCGACTCTTCAAAAGCTTGGTATCATTCCTTCATTTAGTCGCCCGAGAGTCTCGGATGATAATCCATATTCTGAGTCCTTATTTAAAACTTTAAAGTATTGCCCAGAATATCCTTCAAAACCTTTTGGATCGACTGAAGAGGCGAATGCTTGGGTGAATAAATTTGTTTTCTGGTATAACAATATCCATCTTCACAGCGGAATAAAATTTGTTACACCAATAAGTCGACATGAAATGAGAGACGATAAGATTTTAGAAAATAGAAAAAACGTTTATGAAGAAGCGAAAAATAAAAATCCAACTCGTTGGTCAGGAAAAACTCGTAACTGGAATAAGATTGAAAAAGTTTATTTAAATTATTTACAAGAGGAAAAAAGTAATGATATTAACTTAGCATCGTAAGTGATCAGGTCCACTGGTCAACAATCCAAAAAAATTCCGCATCTTTCTCCGCATAAAACCTTAAAAAAATGAGCCACAACCCGTTTTTTAGTCATCTTTTGTCTCAAGAGGTTTTGACTAGGTTTTGTCTAGGTTTTGTCTCATTTAGATTCATTACTGATTTTACGCTCTTTTAAATAACGGTTAAAGGTTCTTCTATTGATTCCTAGGGTAGAGCATATTTCACCAACAGATAGCTCATTGCTTTCGTGCATCTTGCTTGCACGTTCAAATAATTTTTCCCCAATAGCTCGCGGTCGTCCTCCTATTCGCCCTCTTTGATTAGCGGCCTTAAGTCCGGCCATCGTCCTTTCGTGAATCGACCTTCCAATTTATGAAGTCAACACCACTGCACCACGTGCTCCGCCAGAACAAGACTTTTTTGATCAGACTCCTGAGTATTTTTAAGCAAAACTAATTTTGTAACGGCTGAGGTGTGCCTAATTTCGGTTTTAACTAAGAAGAGCCATTTATTCTAACCACGTTTTAGCATTTAGCATTCCCAAAAAAGAAACTACCAGAGCGCCAAAGGCTTCATTTCTCTCTAAATGGGGGGCTGCGAATTCTTTATATTTTATTTATTTCAAAATAATGCTTTAATTGTTCTTACTGTCGGGGATGGAGAATTTAAATAAAACAAATACTGAAGAAAATCAGATAAATATTGGAAAATAATTTTAGTATAAACAAACATTTTGCAGATATATAAATGGAAAAATATAAAATTGTTCACAGAGGTTATTTTTATAGTGGAATTATAGTCTTTCTAATTTGTCTTTTTTCAATTTTGCTGGACTATCTAAGTCATGGTAGATGTGTTTCTGGTGGGCGACTTGGTACTCAACTTTGTGGCAATGATAAATATACTTATGATTTTTTAATGATGATTTTTAGCTTAATTTTAATTAAAGGTGGCGTTGGGAAAATAAAAGAATAAAAGCAATTTAGATTATAGTAAAAAAGTTGCACTAATTTCTTTTTGCTTCTACTGAAACAGTTATTAAAGAATTCAATAACGAAAAGAAATGATTAGGGCTATGTTTAAAAAATTACGGCTCATCCGGAATTAGTGTGGCTAATTTCACCAAAAAATAAATATTTTTGAAATTTTTCATAGTCCTGGTGGGGCGTGAAAAAAATGTCCCTACTCAATCTTGGCTTTTTTTTATTTTCAACATAGCAAGGCCGTTTTAAAAAAGAAGTTATGCAAATTTTGGAATATAAATTTCTTTTAAATTAATATCGAGAACCAAACGCTTGGCGAAGTTTATAACATTATCAAATCCGAAGCCTCTTCGCTTGATAAATTTAATTTTGTTATTTAGCCCTTCAACTGGCCCGCTAGAATGTATTTTTGAGAAATAATTCAATATATTTATTTCATGTTTGTAATATGTTTTTACAAAAGATTCAAATGGATTATCTGTTTTTTTATATTGGAGTACCATTAAGCACCAGGCATCGATCATGATTTTTGCTGATTCTATCGTTTGATTTATTTCAAAAATGCGATATAAATCTTCTCTCATGTCGTAGCACTCTTTTAGCTCTGGTGATTGTTCAAAAAGTGCCTTAAGTCGTAGTAAATCCTCTTTGTCTAAATTTTCAAAATGATGACGAAATGGCCACATTGTGTGCTTGATTTTTTCTAAGGCCACATCATCATCTTTTAATTCTTTCTTAAGTTTATTATAAACTTTTTTTCTTTCGTCATCCACATTTCCATTAATAAGTTTAGCAACATGAAATCTGTCTATTGTTACTTTTTCATTGTACAAGTCCTAAAACTCGCCCCATATCAGTTGAAATTGACTCTACGCTTGTCCAAATACACCGAGGTACACTTTGAAAGAATGGCAATATTTCTTCTTGGGAACGCCCACTAATAACTTTTAAAAGACGTGTTTTGCCAGGAATGCTAATATCACTCACAATTGTCAAATAATGATTATGCCCTTTTTTTAAAGCGATTTCATCAACGCCCATTCTAGTTATTTTTGTGGAGTTCCAATCTATCTCTAGAGAAATGCATCTATCAATGATGCCTTCGATACGCTCTTCAGTGGTTCTATTCTTTTCAGCTATATCTTTTATTGTGGAATTGATTAAACATTTTAAAATATATTTCTCGTAATCTTTTGTGCATTCGCCATTTTCTCCAAGCCATTCTGGATGAAACGACGTCGTAGGATGATCATCGCAATTATCGCAAACAAAGCGTGGCCATCTCACATGAATAAAAACTTTGTTATCAAAGATTGGAAGATGCTCAATAATAGTTTCTTTGCACTGTCTATGTGATTTAGTTATTTTTTTTCCGCACTTATAACAGTCACAGCTTTTAGCAATACATGATACATGAATATGAAATTCACCAATTTCATTAATTTCAATTTTTTTGATATTAACATTTGCTAAGTTTAATGGAATTTGAAATCTACTTTTTGCCATAGTGAATAGTGCTACATTTAGCATCGTTGGCCAAGGGCCATGCGTTGACGATGTTTTTCATTGGGGATAGGCTTAATTTTATAGAAAAATACTCACAAATTCCCCACACTAATTCCGGATGAGCCATGATTAATATGCCTCCAAATAAGTTTATGGAGATTGTAGGATGAAAAGCATGGGCCGAACAGGCCCATGCATAATAAAGGTCGCGAAAAATGTATTTTAGATTTTTAACTAAGAAGAGCCATTTATTCTAACCACGTTTTAGCATTTAGCATTCCCAAAAAAGAAACTACCAGAGCGCCAAAGGCTTCATTTCTCTCTAAATGGGGGGGCCGCGAATTCTTTATATTTTATTTATTTCAAAATAATGCTTTAATTGTTCTTACTGTCAGGATTTTGACGTTTCTAGATCGAAAGACAAGCAATTGCCTACTTAGAGGCTATATTAAAATGATTAAGTTTTGGTTAAATAATCTCGAAGTTCATTTTTTAGCAAATTTAACTTTAAATCGTTTTTTACCAATTGATTAGAACACATTTTGATTCAAGCAAGTTAAGTATGGAGTTCTGAAGATATTTTCTTAACCCAAATACCTTTCAGTTGTCCTCACGCTTGAATGACCAACTTTCTTTCTAATGGAATAAATGTCCATATTCTCTTTGTGCTTTTGTCTGATAAAGCTCACTCGTGCTGTGTGCGGATGTATTTCACTGCTAAGTTCTGCTTTTTTCGCCAATGTATTTAATAATCGTGCAAAATTTTTACGATTGATATTTCTGCCACTTCTAGTTTGAAATAGAATTTTTTCCTCAGTTAGATCAGATCCGGCCATAGCGAGTTCTTCTAAAAATTTTCCAAGATACGATAATGCCAATTCGTTGAGAACCACACGGTGAATGGCCCCACCCTTTTGCTCAAACTCTAAAATATAATCGCCAAAATCGCGTTTAATCGATCCAATTTTTAAGAAAAGTAATTCACTAATTCTCATACCTGTTTCAAAGAGCAGAATGATCATCGTTTTTTTCTGCAAATCATAAAGCTTGTTGGTGGGCATTGAATTATACAACAGCTCAACTTCCTCGCGTGTAATCGCCACGGATGTGCCTACGTTGGCCATTCTAAATCGGCGGATAAATTGACAGGGATTTTCTTCGAGTACTCGTTTACTTAATAAATATTGAAAGTAACTTGAAACTACCGCCAGCTTTTTATTGATGGTGGCTTTGGCATTTTTAACATTTAGCAGCAGGTGGTTTTTGTAAGCATTGATATGCTCTCTTTTGGCATTCAGTTCATTAATTGAAAACTCAAGTCTTAGGTAGGTGATAAATTCCGAGAGACCACGTTTGTATCCTGCTCGACTCCCAATGGAATCTAATTCCATAAGAAATAATAATCTATTCTTCTCATTCTCAGACAAGTTACGCTGTAGATTCCTTTCGGTTTTATTTATTTCTAAAATTGCATTCATGAGTAAGATTTCCATTTAATTACAAAATCAATCCACTTATAAAGATCAGCACCCAAACAATTTTTAAGTGATTCATCTTCAAATTCTAAAAGCCTTAGTAAAATAACAAGGTCATTGGAAAGAACCTTCATTTTTTGATTAGATCTCTCGGCGGTTTGATAATCATTGGGATTACCTGACAATTTTTTGAACTCTACTAAATTGGATCTAAAATCATCAATGATTTTTTTAATATGCTTGAGCTGACTAGCTTCGCGTTTTTTAAGTTCGATAAAATTTGTAATAAATTTTTGAATAAGTGAACCAAGACCAGCGTTCTTACGAAGCCCCCATTTGGTATCCGCTTTTTCAGATTCAGTTTTTAAAAAATGCTCGATTTTTTCATCTATATAAAGGTGTACTGATTTTGATCTAGTTTTTTTGTGGTCCAATCCTTGATCATTTTGTTCAAAAATTTTTTTATCATAGGAGACAATAAGATGAGCGAGTTTAACGTGAGAATCGCGCAGAGTTTTGAAATCTGCTTCTGATTCATTTTGTTTGCCGATTTGAATCTTGGAAGTTGTAAATTCCCCATCTATTACGACGACCTTTTTCTCAGAATAAAAATCCTCTCCACGTTCAGCACGTATTTTTTTTGATTCTTCTATTACTGATTTTATTAAAGATAGTTTTTTGTTTTCACTTTTTTCGAATTGCACAAATCATCCTTGATTTCATAGATCGTTTTTAAATCGTATTCTTTCCTCATCACGGCTTTTTATTAAATTGGTCCAGTTCCTTCATTTTGTTTAAAACAATTTTCCAGCATTCTTGAAATGCTGGATTGCTTGAAACTATCATTGCCTTCTTGAAGTTTTCTTCTAAAAGCTCTGTATCTATTTTGCTGGCCGTGTTGTAAAAATCACTTAATTCGAACTTCCGATTTTTAAATGTTCTTTTTATAGCACTCGCTAATT
>JAQTTZ010000152.1 GCA_028710485.1 Bacteriovorax sp.
ACTGAGTTCATCTAGAAGTTCTTGTCTTTGCTTTTTTGTGAGAAATTTATACATCGAAAGTATAATAGTACAGTCAAAACAATAGGCCAAATAATTTTCACTGGAAAACTAAATCATGAGCAGTATAAATGCCAGTATGATTTTTTAATTTCTCGTATTCGTTTAAATTGCTCACTTTAATCTCCTTCATCAATCCAATTCATGATTTCTTGGGGTATGAAATAGAGTTTGTTAGCACGCTTGCGATGCGGAATTCTCTTCTTTGATGTATATCGCATCAAGGTGGAATAACCCAAACCTGTAAATGCCATAACGTCTGTTACTCGCCATATTTGTTTTTTAAAGAGCTCGGCATGTGACAGAATTGTTTCTGGGTTGCCTTGGACTTGAGTATCGGCCATTGTCTCTACTTTGTCTCCTGGAGTGTAGATATTTGATTTATTCATTGCTCACTCCTCCTTGGATGCTTCGAAGGTGAGTATTTTTTAATTTTTGGAGTTCCTCATTGGTGTAGCGGCCATCTAGTGCTCCGTTTCCAACAGGGGCTTTAGGTTTTGAGGGGCGTAAATTATCAATCAAATCATCTTTAAAGTCAGATGCTGAAACTGGTCTAAGAGTTTCTTTGTCTGGAAACATTAGTACACGAGGTCGACTTTGACTTGAGATCTGAACCTTAATAGTATTTTTTCCCTCTGAGTCTGATCGTTTTGTGAGTTTTCTTTCTGCAAGTCGTTTCCAAACAGTTTCTTTACTCGTATAAAATGGTTTACCTTGATCTCGAGCCATGGCCATTGCTACAGCAAAAGCATTTTCAGGTTCAAGGCAAATACCATCATCTTTTATCCAGCCTATTCTTGTTCCTTTAGCAGCTAGTACATCATTATCTCTTTTCCATCCCCATGATGTCCCGTCCTCAGGAACTTGCTCATTTACAGTAACTAAATAAGCACGGTGACTTGATAAAGCAGCTCTAATTAAATCTATAAATCTGTTAGCAGGGTCTTCTGTTATCTGGTATTGAGACTGTGTTTTTGCCAACCTATTGAGAGCTTCCCAGCCTCGCTCCCATAAGTTTTCTTTTTCAGATTTATCAATTGCACCAACTTCACTTGCAAATTTCAGAAATTGCTGAAAACCAATCGCAAGACTCGCTGTTACTTCTGGAGTTCTTAAATGCATTTCTGAATTAGACGCTAGGGTTCGTAGTTCATTAAAACTATCTTCTAAATATTCTTTCATATCTGGTAGCTTTGGCGCTAACCACTTTAAGTACCCACTCATTGCTTGTGCTAATACTCCTTTGCCAGCCAAATGTTGCATTTTTGTGAGTTGTAATTTTGAAATATCATCTTTTGCAATTTCACAGATTGCCATGCGAGCTTTTAAGCTGACACCTCCAACTAAATCCTCTGCGGTGGCCACTGGTAAGCAACGGGCATAATAGACAGGTCTCTGGGAACCATCAGAAGACATGCGCCCTCGTCCGCTCTTGTTACCAGCTCCTCTAAAAATTCTTCCTGTAACAAGAGGTGAAACTTCTCCAGGAACGTAATCATCAATTACAAAAATAACATCTTTAGCGAGATACGCTCTATGCTCAATAGAATTAGCAGTTGAAGACCAATTCTCGGGCAAATTCTTTCCGCCAAATGCAGATCCAAAGTGTGCTTGAATTACTCCACATATTTCTGACTTAAAAGAACCAGTTTCACCGACGACATAAACTGAAAAGTCCAGAGGGCGTACTTCATTTAACGGTGCTCTCCATAATGCCGAATACAAACAAAAACATGCCGGTGAGTCAGCAGTAAGACTAAGAAATTCTAATGAACATTTTACGGCATCAATAAGTTCTTGCCCTACTGGTGGTTCAGGTAAAGCGAACTCACCAAGTCTTCCTTCATCAGTGCTTGCACGCACCTCTGTTGAAAGACCATTTTCAGTTATAGCTCCGTTGGCATGAAGGAAAACATATTTTCCAGATAATTTACGCCAGCCCAAATGTATAAACTTTAAAACTTCTTGATGCCCCAATGAGAGAGATTGTATTGCCGTTTTGAAATGCTCACTATTAGATGACCCAGGAAAAATTATAGCCTTACCTCCTAGTTGAGTTAAGACCCAGTTTAATGAACTAAATTCTGATGCTGAGACGTGAACACTTGGCAAATCTTTGCCATTGGCTGACTTACTAATTATTTTAAATATTCGTTTTTGCTCAAGACCATCATCACAAATTTCTTCAACCTCAATTTTAGATTCAAAGTTGGATAGTTCATGTGCTTGCGGATTTCCCTTACGATCTATAAAACTTCTAAATGTTCTATTGTCTTCGGTAAAATATGAATCGCTATGTGATGAGATTTGATAATTAGTAGCTCCTTTCACGATATCCAAAAGTTCATCATCACTAAGAGGGGGGTTACAAAAATTTGCATTAGTCGTTACGATTGTTGCAAGAATGAAATCTTCACTAAAAGCTTTTGAACGTAAAGAGCAAGCCAATCTAAAAAGAGTGTCATTACGTTGTCCTTCAATGATCCCACTATCACCGACAACATTAGAGGTATTTTTTTCTGGTTTCGCTGGTGTGGCCAATATATCAAGTAACCAACCTGGTAATGGTGCTACAGGTAAATCAAGAATACCTTTCCCATTTTCCCATTCGTATCTACCACCTGAAATATGATTGCTTGGCGGTATGATAATCATTCCTCCTTCACCTCGAAAATCAATTCCTGGAAATATGCCTACTTTATTTTTAAGATTTGTATTTGGAGGATTCAGAAAATATAAATGCAATCCCCCGCCACCTGTGTTTGAAGTTGGCGTTAACTCGAATTGGCCATACTGATTCACAAGCAGCGCTAAAGATTCTAGGCCGCCAGATTTCTTATCTACGTCAAGCACACATAGGTTGTAACCTGTTGCCAGTGCCCAATTACAGTTAGGAAATTTATCAATCCATTTTTTTATTTGCTCAGAATCAGATGAAGCATCTGTTTTCCAATTAACGAGAGGGTGCTTACCGGGAGTCCTGCAATCTGCATTTCCGCATGTGCATTTAAAAGTATCCTGATTTATTCCATTAACAGGAATTAACTTGTTTCCTAGGTCGGAGACTCCTAGTAACTCTGATAAAAGTTCTTTGGGTTTTATCTGTCTGTTTTGCATTTTCTATCCCACTTTGTCTTTTGCTTCAGTTAATTGTACTGATGTTTTTTTTCTTCATTTAGAGAAAAGTGCATACCCACGGTTGCATGGAGGCACACTTTTTCCTTTGATCTTAATTAGAAAAATATTTTCTAATTAAGATTATTATAATAATTTTTTGTGATTGCTTTTTGAACTCAGTAGCGATTAGTATGGTAGTTATCAGGTTACCAATTTATCGCATGGGCTGAGTCTTTTAAGGCAATGCCCTGTTGTAAAATTAATTTTTCATATTATCCTTTCTTTTTTTCAAGCAATAATGATTGCCTTCTTTTTTCGAAAACACTCGTTTTAATTTTAAAAATTAAAACATCCTTCTTTTAAAATAAAATTTCATTTTCATGAAGGGGTATTTTTTCTATCTTCTTTTTGTAGTCTTCAATTTTAGTAATTCTTTTGTATGTTTCGGTGAAGGATTTATTATATTTTACAAAGTCTTTTTTAAAAGCTTCGTTCAAATGTTTAATTGATTCAAGAAACCATTGATCTTGATTTGTCATACGATCTACTAATTGGTTAAGCGTTTTGATGATTTCATCTTTCTCCTTGAGGTTTTGTAAACCTTTGGTTAGTTTGCTTATTCGCTCAGTGGCGCTATCTAATTCTCTGGTCTGAATTGCTTCTAGTTTTTGTAAAGTATCAACATAGAGATTAAATTGGTGTTCACAGATCAGTTGTCTTTTCATTTTCACATTCTCCTTTGTATTCATTATTGAAATACATCGTGACTTTATTTAAAAATTAAAATTGTGCAAAGTTATTTGTGCGTATAAGTGCGTATAGGGGAGGGAACTGCTTAGGCTTATAGGGGGGGTAGAATTTAGGATTTTAGATGCCAGAGACCATTTTTATCTTTTTCTGCTATCAAAATAAAATTGTCCCATTCTTTAGGGAAGTATTTTTCTAATCCTTGCCTAAGGCTAGTCGTAAATTTGTTTTTAGATTTATTAATTTCTTCATCAATATCAGCTTTCTTAAGTCCAACGTTATGATTAAATTTATATCGGTTGTAAAGAATTTCTATTATGCAGACGCTTCTTGGATCATTGAAAGTGCATTTTATTACACCCTTTGGATCTTGATATACAACTTCAGCGTGTGTAGCTGATTCAATTTTTATAGTCATTGGAAAAATTTGGAAAAGTTGTTTCTTAAAAACAAAAATTTGTGGACAGGTAAATTTTTGTTTTGGTGTTATTGCAGTTTCTATTCTGTCGCCCGTTTTATCGTCAACATGCGTGCCAATAAGTAAGTTAAGAGTAAAGATTTTCTTTTTACTTCTATAAGCAGTATCAAGCGATGGGTGGTGAATTGGATAAAAGGCGGCAGGTGGAATGACTGGATTGAATTCTTCGGGAAAGACTGTATCTTGGTATTTGGCAAATGGTGTGATTTTCTTTTTATGAATCAAACTAATTATTTTATTTTGGCTAAGGTTAAAAATTTCTTTAGCGTCATTTAAGTCAACAAAGTCTTCGTCGAGTAAACTTCCTTTAGGCCAAGCGAAAAAATCATAATCTTTAAATATTTCGGCTTCGTCTTCGGTTGTATCTTTTGTCATTTTAACACATCTTTTATTTTAATTTTTCAGAATTACTGTTCTATTAAATTGTACGACTTCTTTAAACGCCCTACAACAGCTTTTTTGATGTTCCCCCAGGCCATGGCCCACGTATATTTTTATAAAAATATTAAATATTGGAACATTTTGTTTTAAGGGCCAAAACCAAAATAGATAAAAATAGTCCTTTCGAATTATTTTAAGAAGAGCAAAATTAGAAATAAATCACCTTTAAATAATAGCTGTCACTTTCTCTGGAGGTAATCTTGGTTAAGCGAGCAGTGCTATATGCAAGATGTTCAACAACAAGAGATCAAAAGCCAGAAGTACAATTATCTGAGCTGAGACGATTTTGTATTGCTAGAGAATGGGAAGTTGCTAAAGAAATAACAGATCATGGATACAGTGGAACAACTGCTGATCGTCCAGGACTTAAAGAGCTTTTAAAGCTAGTGCGAGAAAGACAAATTGATGTGGTTGTCGTTCTCAAGCTCGACCGCTTATTCCGATCGCTAAAGCATCTAGTGCTGACTGTAGAAGAGTTTGAAGAGCTAGGCGTGGAATTTGTTTCGGTTAAAGATCAATTCGATCTTACAACAAGTGCAGGTCGCTTACTTAGAAATTTATTAGGATGCTTTGCTGAGTTTGAAGCAGGATTAATTCGAGAGAGAACTTTAATCGGTCTTGATCACGCAGTATCAATCGGCAAGAAACTTGGTCGACCACAAAAAAATGATTTTGAAGCAATTAGAAAATTAAGATTTGAAGGACTCAGCTATCGAAAGATCGCCATACAACTTAATTGTTCAATGGGTGCTGTTTGTCGTGCTCCTGAGGGAGCACCTAAATCGTCACAAAAATTCGATGAAAAATTGCCTGTCATACAAAAAGGTGAAAACGGCGCACCTTAAAATGGCCGATTTCGAGGCGGAACTATCAGGGGGATTTGATGAGAAGTCAGTTTTTATTGATGAGAAGTCAGACTCTACTTAATTCTCATCGAAAATGGACGAAAAATCATATTATGAAAACATTTGGAGAAATTTTAGAAGATCTAATGGCCTCTAAAAGAGTGAGCATTAGTATATTGGCAAAAGATTTAGCTGTTCCAGCTAAGACGGTACAGGAATGGGTGGGAAAAGGTGGACGAGTTCCTCGTAATTTAGAATCAATTAAAAAACTCTCAGAATATTTTGATGTCTCTGTTCATTATCTTCTCTTCGGTGAAGAAGATGCACGAAGTATTGTTAACGACATTCTTGAAAAAACTGAAATTCATACTGGGATGTACGAGGTAACAATAAGAAAGGTTCGTCCTAAAGATCGTAAGTGAAATTTATTATTGTTATTTAAAAAAATTAACTTAATTAAGTAGAAAAAGATGGAAAAATTTAACAACAATACCGCAGAGAAAAAACCAATGAGTCCATGGTCATTCTTGTTTGTTGTGTTCCTTGGAATCTTTTATTACTTGGTTGCTTTTATTTTAACAATTGGGCCAGCGATGCTGTCTACTTACTTATTTAGAAAAATGGATAAAAAATTAACTAAGTATGGAGTGATCAAAGCTGAAAAGAAATATGCTGATGTTTACGCAGTAATTTGCCAAGCGTCTTTATATCTTAGTGGGATTTTTACTTTCTTAAGAATTATAATTGGAGATGATAAAATTAAAAATGCTATCACTATTCCAGAAAGGATTGCCCATTTAGATTATTGGGCAATAGAAATTATCTTCACCCTATTTATATTCCTACCAGCTTTTTGTTTTTACACCAGTAGGGTAGTGAAATCCTTTAAAAGTGTTAAGGATGAATCAAAATCAGAAACAAAAAAAGATGCAAAATTAAAAAATTGGGATTCTGACTCATTTGAAATTCTGGATGTGCCTAGAACTGCATCTGTTAGTGAAATCAAGAAGGCTTATTATAAAGTTGTTGGCCAATACCATCCAGATAAAGTGGCATCACTTGCTCCAGAATTTAAAGCAATGGCAGAAGATAAAAGCAAAATTATAAATCATGCATATGAAGAGTGTTTAAAAAAGGTGGGATAATTATGAATTGTAAAATTAAAATGATTAAAGCCGTTGGTGTTATTTTTCTTGGAG
>JAQTTZ010000153.1 GCA_028710485.1 Bacteriovorax sp.
TTGAGTGCTCTATCAAGAGTATTATGGCCGTAATAATATTTAAAATAGTTCTAAAAAAAATGTTAAAATTTTTAGGTACGTTAATTGAGGACCTAAAATGAGTAAAACCTTAGTCGTTTCAGATAATGAAATTTTAAATCAGCTTTATGTGATAAATCTTGAAGTTTATTTAGCAACTGAAGTGGCGTTGGTTCTTTCCACTCAAAAAGCTCAGGAGTTGATTGAGTCAGGTGAGAATTACGATTTAGTCATTACCATGAATATGATTAATGGTCTGGATTCAGCAGTTACCCTTTACGAATTTCTTAAGACTAAAAATTTAACCACACCTTTGGTGGTCATTGGAAATCCTGTTAAAGAAATTCCAGATATTGTCGTTGTTCAAAGTTCATATCATTTAAAAAATCTTTTGCGTTCTTGTGCTGATATTTTAGGCATCACTTCCAAATCAATGGCCGCTCTTAATGTACCAGAGTACTATTCAGTAGATACAAAATTTCTTATGCGTTTGGGAGAGGCACCTTGTCAGATCTTTCTGCAAGTCAAAAAAAGCAGCGAAGGAACCAATTACGCCATGGTCGCCAAAAAGGGTAGCAGTACTACTGAAGTTCTAAGGAAATTTTTATCTGAAGGAATTGTCAATCTATACGTTAATAAACTTGATCGTTTATTAGTTATCAATCAGATTTCAAAAATTCTTTGCGATTTTATTAAAAGCTCTGAGCATCTAGGAATGGTCGAAAAATCCGCTGCGCTTGAAGCAGGATTTGAATTTGTGGCCTCCGATTTCTGTCAATCACCAGAAGCTACCCAAGAAGTTATGAATATCGCCAATTCCTGTACCAAGGTTATGGAGGAGATCAGCAAAGAAACACCGGGACTTCGTGCTTTATTGCAATTATTAAACAGCAATAAAAATGGGTATATTTACACACACTCAATTTTATCGTCATTTATTGCCTCTCATATTGTAAAAAAAGTTTCGTGGGGGGGGGAAGGCCATCTTGAAAAAATAAATTTTGTTCTTTTCTTTCACGATATCATGCTCGCCCCAATCTATTTGAAGCATCCGACTCTAAAGTATGAAGAAGATTTGCTCTTCAATGATGACCTAAGTGTAAAAGAAAAAGAACTAGTTCTCAATCATGCTCGTATGGCCGCAGAACTTGTTATTACCTATCGCAGGTCCCCTATGGGAGCAGATCTTCTCATTAAGCAGCATCACGGGATGACCAATGGAATAGGATTTGCCATTGATTTTAAAGACGATATTTCTCCTCTTTCAAAAATAGTTATTATCTCAGAGGCTTTCGTGGAAGAATATATGAAAGGCAAAGACAGCGATCCTGATTATCAAATTGATTTGAAAAAAATCATTCCTGCACTTATTGAAAAATTTAAAAAAAGTACTTACAAAAAAATTATTGAGACCCTAGAGACTATCAAGCTCTAAGAAAGGTTTAGTTGCCTTTGATCGATTTTTCGAGCGCCTTCAGCGGGTCTTTAAAGTTGCCCGTATTATAAATGCGCTTCATACTTCCAATGATTTCTTTATAGATTGTAGGTGTTTTCTTGGCCCCAGCTATCCTGGAGACAAAATTACTGGCAAGAATGAAAATACACGATATGGTGGTCAGTCCCGATGAATTCATCCCCTTGGGAAAACCATCCCCAGTCGGGTGTTCATGTTGCTCGCTTAGAATAAAATCAACATCGGAAAAACCACTGAAAAAAGTTGAGAGTTGTGCCGCTTTCAGGGGATGATTCTTAAAATCGAGTTGTTCTTCTTCCGTGTACATTTTTAGGTTTGGATCATTAAGAGAACGTATCTTAATCATTTCATCATTATTCAAACTAATATCTTGAAGAATAGAAGCCAGCAGAAGTTTGTCTCGAGACATGTCCGCACTCCATCCCATATAGTAGAGAATCGTCTCGCAAACATAGGCAGTGGCCAAACTGTGCTCCGCAAAAGTCATGTTTGGATTTGCAGTAATCTGATCCAGAAGTTCAGGCATACTTTCATGGGACTTCACTGCTTCACGGGCAGAATCAATAAAAAGATGAGTAAGTTTTACAATATCATCAGAGACGCTCAAGGTTTTAATGAACTGGTGAATGAAAAAAATAGTTTTTAAATGGAGATAGAGATATTTTTTTTTATCGTTTAATTTAGCATCATAAATTTTTAGCAGATTTTTAATTGAAGTATCTAGGAATTTTAAATGCTCATCTTTTTTCAAATGAAGATGCTTAATGTTTTTGCGCGAATAATTTTGAATGAGCTGTTGGGTGTAGGGTTTATTTTTGGAAATAACTTTACCAAATTGAGTAGGCGTTAACTCCAAATAAACATCATAAGGCATCTGTTCAAAAAGATAAAAATTTCGAAGACGCATTTTATGAAGATCGTCGCGAGAAAATTCTAAAATAGATTCTTCGAATTCTTCTTTTTTCACCCAATCAATAGAAGCATTTACTGCTTTTTTAAATTCGTCCGGGATGAGGGGAGTTTCTACGATAAAATTAATCAAAGGCCGCTGCAAAATTTCACTGGTTATATAAGACTTAACCGAATTAGGACTTCCTATAAAAATAAAAGGTCTTTGCCCTAAAGTTTCATTGATGGTTTCGTAGAGTTCACTAACCATAATATTTTTATTATCGATGGCAATAACGACAAAGGAGAATGGCCCATCAACGGTCATGAGTTCCATTAAGTCCCGAGACTCACTCGCTTCCACCATTTTCACTTTGGGAAAGTTATTTCCCATTAACCTAATGATAGGAGTGTTGCTTTCATGGTTATGTCCGATAAACAAAATTTTCAATTGTCTTTCTTCCTAAAATCCTAAAAAGTGAAAAAGCATTTTTGGGAGATCTATTTCTCGTCTTTCAATTTTATACTAAAAAGACAATTTCAGTGTTTTTTTAGTCTTTTTGCTAGAATAATCAGGCCTTGTAATGTTGAATAAGAGAATTCACTATCAAGGAAACAACCAATGAAAATGGACATTGCCCGCGGCCTTATTGAAAAGGGCTGTGTGAAGCTCTCACCACAAAATCCCTTTACTTACGCTTCGGGTTTAAAAGGCCCAATCTACTGCGATAATAGACTGATTCTGTCTCATGTGGATTTTCGGGAAAAGGTAATTAAATCATTTTTAGAAACGATGAAAAATCATTTACTTCCGTTCGATCTCATTGGAGGGATTGCAACTGCAGGGATTCCTTACGCCGCATTTATGGCAGATCGCTTAAAATTACCGATGGTTTATATTCGGCCAAAAGCTAAAGAACATGGAAAAAAAAATCAAGTTGAAGGAGATTACCGCCCAAATCAGTCCGTCATGCTGGTGGAGGACTTAGTCAATCAAGGTTCGAGTTTAGCTGATGCCATGATTGGGGTGAAAGGTGCAGGTCTAAATTCCACTCAATGTTTATGCATTGTAGATTATCAGATGGGAGAAGCTACGAAGCGACTAAAAGAGTTATCCTTGTCTTTATATTCTCTAACTGATTTTGAACATTTGGTTGCCGCTGCCTTCGAATTAAAATTAATTGATTCCGAGGGAAGAAAACTCTTAATAGATTGGCACGCTGATCCGAAAGAGTGGTCTAAGCTATTTTAGAAGTTTCTCATGGACAGTGAATTTGTTGCGCTGTAATTTTAAGATAATTTCAGAAGTTAATATTTTATGACCATATTCATTGGAGGATCATATGTCTCTTAAGGCAAAAATTGAAGTTGACGGAAAAGTTTTTGAATATCCTGTTATAGAAGGATCAGAAAAAGAAAAAGCAATCGACATTGGAAAACTTCGCGCGGACACAGGGTATATTACTATTGATCACGGATTCATGAACACCGGCTCATGTGCTTCAGCGATTACATTTCTGGATGGGGAGTTAGGGATTCTTCGTTATAGAGGATACCCAATTGAACAACTGGCAGAAAAATCAAACTTCATTGAAGTTTCTTATTTATTAGTTTACGGACAACTGCCAACTGCTGATCAGTTAAAAATATTTTCACAAAAAATTGCTGATAATTCTAAATTGCCGGCAGGTGCCGCAAAGATTATTGATGCGTTCCCAAAAGATGCTCATCCGATGGCAGTGGCCTCGGCCAGTGCAGTCGCACTTTCGGCATTTCATCACAAATATAACTCTGCTAATCCAACGCCTGCTGAGCGAGAAGAAGTTATTGCTCTTATGCTTGGGCAATTCAAATCAATCGCTGCTCACCAGTACAGACGCTCGCAAGGCTTAGAACCAATTGCATCGAACCCAAGTCTTTCTTACTGCGAAGACTTTATGTCGATGATGTTTGGAGGGAAGGTAAATGCAGAAGTTGCAAAAGCGTTAGATATTCTTTTAATTCTTCACGCTGACCATGAACAAAACTGTTCAGCTTCAACAGTGAGAATTGTTGGTTCAGGAAATGCTAACGTATTCGCTTCAATTTCTGCCGGTATTGATGCTCTATGGGGGCCTTTACATGGAGGAGCAAACCAGGAAGTTTTAGAAATGCTTGCTGAAATTCAAAAAGCTGGCGGGGATTATAAGAAGGCCCTCGCTCGCGCAAAAGATAAAAATGATGATTTTAAATTGATGGGATTTGGTCACCGTGTTTATAAAAACTTTGACCCACGAGCTAAAATTATCAAGAAGGCCTGTGATTCTATTCTTACCCAACTTGGAGTAAAGGATGAGCTTTTGGATATCGCTAAAGGATTAGAGCAAGAAGCATTGGCAGACGAATATTTCAAATCTCGCAATCTTTATCCAAACGTAGATTTCTATTCTGGAATTATTTACCGCGCACTTGGAATTCCAACGAATATGTTCACTGTAATGTTCGCTGTTGGAAGAATGCCAGGCTGGTTATCTCAATGGAAAGAAATGAGAGAGACAAAAGAAACTAAAATTTCTCGTCCTCGTCAGGTTTATATTGGTTCACCAGTTCGCGAATATATCGATATCGGAAAAAGATAAAAAAATGACCCTTAAAAAAAATGAATCAGACAGGGCCTTCGGGCCCTTCTCTCTCTCCTTAGAACAAATCCGCCCACATTTATTAGTCAATATCAGTGAACCTGAAATGGTTAAGCTAATCATTGAAATGTCGGCTAAATTTACCAAAAAGCGAGACCAGATTAGTGATTATGTTTTAGAGCATCGTCACGTCAGTGCTTATACCGCTTTTTATTTAACTACTAATATTCCCAAGCTTCATTTTTTATTATCTAAGCTTCCTGGTGACGTTTTAGATGATTTTAAAAATAGACCCTTCATTGATATGGGTTCGGGTCCTGGAACCTTTTCGCTTGCATGGAAAATGTTAATGAAAACTCCTGGGCATGTTGAAATGATCGGTGTTGATCATTCCCAAATAATGCTCGATCAGGCCACCAAGATTATGAACGGTTTTTTTCCCAAAGATAAATTTCAAACTGTTCGAAAATTCGAAGAACAAAAATCCAATAGTATTTTATTTTTTGGTCATTCAATTAATGAGATGGGGAGACAAAAGGCCCAAGATCATATTATGACCATTGATCCTGAATATGTGATGTGGATTGAGCCTGGAACTAGCGAGATTTTTCCTGAGCTGATTAAACTTCGCGACGTTATGTTAGATCATTATGATGTTCTTTACCCATGTCCCGGAAATGCCGCTTGTCCAAATGAATGGTGCCATCAGGTTCTTCGAATTACTCACGACCCAAGTATCGAACGGCTTTCACAACTTGTTAGTCTCGATAGAAAGATTCTTCCTATGACCGCTCACGTCTATCGTCGCAAAAGTAAAACTCCAGTGGTCATATCTGCTGCAACAGTTATTCGTTATATTCAAGAAACAAAATTTAGTTTCGAGTATGAAGTTTGTCACTTGGTGGAAGGCCAAAATAAGAACTCTATTATTGAGATTCAAAAAAAGCAATTAACCAAAGATGAAATAAAACATTTTAAAAATTCTAATGTTGGTGATCGGCTGAGTTTTGAGGTTGAGAAGATGGTTGGTGAGAAACTTAGAGTGAAACTGCTCTAAATAAGTGGGTCTTGTCCGCTTCGGCTCCTGCCTCTCGCGGACATACATCCCATCCTGGGAATAAAAAAAAAGGCTCCCGAAGGAGCCTTTCTTATAAAAGATAATTTTTGGGTAAATTATTTTTTGTTCATGTAATCAGTACCAAATTTTTTCTTGAATTTCTCAATTCTTCCTTCTGTATCAAGAATTTTAGTTTTTCCTGTATAGAAAGGGTGGCAAGCAGCACAGATGTCGATCTTTTCAAGTTTAACAGTACTTTTAGTTTCGTATACAGCTCCGCAAACACAGTTTACAGTCATTGCGTCGTACTTTGGGTGGATTCCTTCTTTCATATGGACCTCTAGATTGCGTATTACTGCTTTGTATACAGTAACAGGTTTATTTGAGTGTGATTTATAACTAATTTAAGCGCTTAAGTCAAGATGTCTGGCCAGTTGTCTTAATGGGCAGCACAGCTCGAACATCCATCGCCGTCAGTCTTGTTTAAGGCATCTTGAAGCTCCCAGTGCCCATATTTTTCATTTAGTAGCTCAAGCGCATTATTCAGGTCTTGATGAATACTCTGAAAGAGCTCTTGATAGTCTTTGTCGGTTAATGTGACCAAGTATTGTATTTCGACTTCATCGCTATTTTCAATCGGAGCTGCTCCCAACGAGACAAAAGCTCTCAAGGGGGCCGAGTAAAAGTGGGCAGACGTCCAATTTTCGGTATTTATTTTTTGTAATTTCGTCATTTATAGTTTTTTCCAAATTTTTTTTTAAGGTTTAGCAATTTTTGGTTGTCATGCCAATGAGAAACAGGTAATTATAGCTTCTGATAAAT
>JAQTTZ010000041.1 GCA_028710485.1 Bacteriovorax sp.
TTTTTTAATAACTGCTGACCAATTTTCGCATTTTTGAATTTCATCAATCACAAGTATTTTATTTTCACTTCTTGCCTTTGACCAAATTTCCAATAACCAATTTGAAGTCGCATTAAAAACTTCATCAGCACTATAAAAAAGAAATTTATCAGGATGATTTTCGTTAAGATATTTTAGAACAGTTGTAGTCTTGCCAACCTGGCGTGGCCCAATGATCACTTGTAGAAGACCATTCTTCATCGCTAACGATTCGGCCAGTTTCGTCGTAAAATCTAAATTGATGAGCTTTTTCATTTTGATAGCATATGCTATCAATTTCAATAGGTAAACCTATCATTTTTTAAATCAACAATCAATAAGCCTAATAAAATTGGTTGGGTTTGTATTATAAGATTATCGTTTACTTTTATAGTGGGTTATTGGGCGTAGAAACTACTAACGAAGCGCTACCAGGTGATACAGTTAGAGAAAAAATTCCGGAGATGGTCTCAACTGATCCCCACGATGCTGGAAGCCAATTCCCGGTAGAATTAACGGTGGCCCCCCTAGGCTTATTCCTGATTTTGCATCGAGAGAAGGAGCTAGAAGCTGGATCATTTTTCCTGATTGATAGTTCTTATCTGAAATACGGATTTGCACATTCAATGTCTTTTGTGGGTCTTTGTTGATTACAGTTATTCTTAAAGTATGATCCTGTTGAACTGAGGAGTAGATTGAAAAATTTGCAAGGGAGTCTTCATTTTTTATTTCTACTGGAACTAAGAAGCCTTTTGCAGCTTCGTTGAAAAACAACATTCCGTAATAGATTGGTCGGGGAAAATAGGAACCGCTTTTATCTCGTTGAATTGCAGAATAAATATCATGCAAATTATCCAAATCATTTTGGATATTAATACCACTTACTCCGATTGTGAGAAAACGAAATGAATAATCCAAAACCCAAAGGGCCGAGGCAAAGGCATCACTAACCCCAGGCTCTCCACTGCGTGCTGCTGAATTCATCTCTGTAATTCTGAATGGCAGGCCAGCTTGTTTAGCAGCTTTTACTTGTGGGGTAAAAATTTTATTAATAATCAGCTTTGCTTTAGCTGGCGACAATAGATGTGCAATCGTTGGATAAAGAGGGCCGTCTGGAGAAAGACCATAATCATGAATCGTTGGGTAGAAGTGCACACTTGCGAAGGTCAGGTTCTTCGATTCAGCGGTCATAAACGGAGGTAGCCATTCCAAGCTCGTTATAAAATTTCCTAGACCAGGCCCTGATAAGTGAGCACCAGCAACTTCTTTCTGTATCGTTTTTTGGTAAACATTGTATTGATCAATATATGAAGAAACATTCCATGGATTTGTCCGAAGTCCTTGAAGCACGAATAAATCAGGTTCATTTCCAATTTCGAAGGCCAGCAACTCTTCTTTGCTGGCAGCTTGAACAAATTTTGCCTCGTAAGCTCCGGCCAAAGGAACATTGCAGCCTAGATTGAGACCATAGATGACTTTCCAATCGACTTTTTTGGCAAATTGAAACATCGCTTTGACTGCAGCAGGATTAACTGTTGACGTAATTTTACAGCTTGATGGCAAAGTAGGACCACCAGTAAATTTCATTAGGTCAACAGTATTGGCCCCAAAGCGCAGCGTACCTGTTCCAAGATTTTTTAGTAAATGTTCAAGAACTTTATTTTTAATTGTAAACTGATCCGTCTCAAGCTGATCTTTTTCAAAACTAAATCCGAGAAAATATGATGGAATCTCTCGCAAATGGGAATCGACATTGATGGTCGCTTCAATGACTTCATTTTGTGTGGTTTTGGCCAAAGAGTGAGAGCTAGTGGATGTCGTGCATCCGGCCAATCCGATCAATCCGGCGAGGAAAATATATCGTATAATCGAAGTGTCTTTCATTTCATACTCAGAAGATTGTCATTAAAGTTAACAGACTCTTAAAATATCCCGAGAGTCTTGTTGTGTATCGAAGAATGGTTTATTTCAAAAATAATTTTTCAAACTCTCCATATCCACTTTCCTTTAATTTTTCTTTGGGAATAAATTTCAAAGAAGCAGAGTTCATACAATAGCGCTGGCCTGTAGGGGCTGGGCCATCATTAAAAACATGTCCGAGGTGTGAGTTAGCGTACTTGCTTCTCACTTCAGTTATAGTCGAAAATAATTTTCGCTCTGTTTTGGTGACTATATTTTGGGGGGCGATGGGTTTGGTAAAACTGGGCCAGCCTGTACCCGATTCGAATTTATCGAGCGAGCTAAATAACGGCTCACCTGAAACGATATCGACGTAAATTCCTTCTTTGTGATTGTCATTATATTCATTTTTAAAAGGGCGCTCAGTCCCTTCTTCTTGGGTAACTTCATATTGAATGGGCGTAAGTTTTTTTTTTAATTCCGCGTCGGGCAGTTTTTTAAAGGAAGTTGGGTCCCACGCATATAGCTTGGCGCTGAAGAATAATGAGAAAAGTGAAAGCAATGTATAATTTATTTTCATAATAATTCCTCCTAAAAAAAGGCTACAAACTTATTTATTGTCTGTGAATTTTTATTCACGACTAGACGAAAAAAAATTAATTTGGTAAGAATTAAACAAATAAATTATTTAACAAGGAAAATATTATGATTACACTTTACGGAAGTCCAAGATCAAGTGCTGGAAGATGTTTTTGGACCTTGGAAGAAGCTGGTGTGCCATATACGCTAAAAGAAGTCGATATGAGAAACAAAGAACACAAATCAGCTGAATTTTTGAAAATTAATCCAATGGGTAAAGTTCCAGCACTAGTTGATGGTGACCTGACTCTTTTTGAATCAATGGCAATTAATTACTACATCGCTGATACTTATAAAAAAGAACTTCTTGGAGCAACTCCAGCAGAACGTGGTCTTGCTATGCAATGGAGCTTTTGGGCCACTTCAGAATTACAAGGGCCAATTATTGAAATCTTTATTCAAAAAGTTTTCATGCCTGATGATAAACGCGATAATAATATTATTGAAAATAATCTAAAAAAACTTCCAGATCTTTTGAATGTATTAAATTCTTCTTTAGAAGGAAAAAAATACTTAATTGGTGATCATTTCACTATTGCCGATATTAACACTGCAAGTGTGGTCAGCATTTGTGCGATGATTGGTGTGGATCTTAAATCTTATCCAAATATAGAAGGATGGCTTGGAGCGATCAGCGATAGACCTGCCTACCAAAAATACCAAGCGATGAGAAAATAGTGAAAATTTTAGCGATTTCAGGAAGTCTTAGGGCCTCTTCTTCTAATACTGCCATTCTTATGGCAGTTAGAGAATTGGCCCCATCAAGTAGCGAGATTAAACTTTTTGATGGTCTTGATCTTCTCCCCCATTTTAATCCCGATCGTGAAACTGAATCCATTCCCTCTCTTGAATATTTTCGCGAAGAAATTAAAAAGTGTGATGCTGTTCTCATCTGCTCTCCAGAGTATGCCCACGGCATCCCAGGAACTCTAAAAAATGCTTTGGATTGGGTTGTTGGATCAGGTGAATTGATTGGAAAGCCAATTGGAATAATCAATGCTACTCCAATGTATGAAGGGCGAAACTTTGCTCAAGAATCTTTAGTTGAAATTTTACAAACCATGTCGGCGGTGGTTTTGCCGGAAAACACCTTGGCGATTACGAAAGTAAAATCCAAATTAGATAGTGATGGAAAAGTTATAGATTTGAAACTAGCGCAGGAATTAACCAATTTAATAATTTCACTTATTAAATTGGTTAAATAATATTAAACAACTTTAGAAAAAATTTCTTCTTTGTGTTTATCTATAAACTGATTACCAAATTGATCTGTGGTCACTTCAACAGCATTATCAATGTCACATTCCTTTACTTGTCTAACAGGAGCTGGACGTTTTACATCCGTAGCAAGACCCACGAACTCAAGGCCTCTAATCATTTGCCAGGTAAGATCGAACTCCCACCACATGCGGCCGTGAGCTGCACAATTTGATTGAGCGTGGTGATTATTATGCCATCCTTCGCCAGCAGCTAGCAGAGCTACCCACCAGACATTTCCAGAATCATCTTTAGTCTCAAAATTGCGGTATCCCCAGCGGTGAGTTGCAGAATTCACAAACCAAGTCACATGTAACATAAGGGCCACTCGCATGAAGAGTCCCCACATAACAAATGGCAATCCTCCCATCCAATATAAAAGTGGAGCAATAGATAAAGCGACCACAAAATTATACTTACTTAAAAAGTGATAATAGCTGTGACAAGTTAAATCTGGAATATAACGTCCCCATAGTTTTTCGTTGTCTTCAAATTCTTTATGATAAAAAAGATGCGTGACATGAGACCACCAGAACCCACCATGGCGAGCACTGTGTGGATCACTTCGGGTATCAGAAAAGCGGTGGTGCAAACGATGCTCAGCTACCCATAAAAGAATTGGACCTTGGCCAGAGAGGGCACCAAAAGTTGCTAGTACATATTCAAACCACTGCGGAACTTTAAAAGCGCGATGGCTCAGGAGTCGATGATAAGTAAGAGTCACGCCAATTGGGCTGATGACAAAAAATAAAAACATGCAGACAGCGAAGGCCCTCCAGGTAAAGAATGGGATCGCGGCCAATGCCAAAATATGTATGACAGTTATGCCAATAATATTGCCCCAATGTAAATGGTAATTGTTTGTGTCGATTTTTTTGTTATTCATAGAGAAAAGCTTACACATTTCAATCTATGAATTGGTAAAATAATAATTACTATTTCGTTAGTTTCAATAAATGTAAGAAGAAGACACATTCCGCTAACAAAATTTCCATAGTGGTTCCAGAGTTAATCGTTTCACTGAGGTATAATGAAACAAATGATTACGCTAATAAAAAAATCTTCCTATAAAGAAAGTCTTTGGAAAAATGGTAAAGGACTCACTCGACAAATTGCTATTTTTCCAAAAAACGCTACTGTTGCGGCCAACGATTTCCTTTGGCGAATTAGTTCGGCAAAAGTCAGTCAGTCTGATCAATTTTCTCATTTTCCACATTGTGAGCGCCAACTAGTTGTATGGTCTGGAATTGGGCTACTCATAAATGGAAAGCCGTTGTTACCCAATTCTCCTCTCACCTTCTCTGGCGAAGAAAATATTCATTGCGATCTTATCAACGACTCTCCCGTTGTCGATTTGGGAATTATTTATAAAAAAGAATTGATCCAGGCCAGTTTGAAAGTTCTTAGAGTCACGACTCCGGCAACCATTGACCTTAATCCCGGAATTCATTTTCTTTTTTTGGCAATTGGAGATGGGTGCATTATCGGCGAAAATAATTTGGAAGTTGGAGATACTCTGAAAATTAAAAACGAAGAAGAAAGCGAAGAAGAAATTACTATTTCATCACAGTCTCACTCTTCCCTGACTTTCTATCAATTCACCATTTCTATCTAATCGAAAATGCTCAACGTTGGCATCCGGTTTGCACAATTCCTGATGATAGATTAACAATTCAGAAGGAAAAACTATGAATCCATTACAACCATTTAAAAAAAATTTCTTCAAAAGTTTTCTCTTAATAATAATTCTTACTGGAATTGTTGCATGTAGTTCCAAACCAGTTGTCCGTGATTTCCCACCAACGGCCACGCCGGCGGAAGAAATTGCAAATTTAGAAAGAGATTTAAATTCCGCGAAAGATAAACAAGTTGATGTTCTTTCTCCAAAGAACTTCAAAGAGGCCGAAGCTTCTCTTGAAGATGCCAAAAAAAAGTTTCTCAATGGAAAGGATTCTCAACAGACCTTGCATAAAGTGGCAATAGGAAGGGCCTATCTTATTAATGCCAATAATAGTGCTGAAGTCGCTCGTGAAAATGTCCAAGATGTAATCAATGCAAGAGAGGCTGCACTCAAGGCTGAAGCCCCAATCTATTTCAATAGAGAGTTTAAAAATGCAGATGAATATTTTGAAGATGTGACTAGGGAAATTGAAAAAAACAAGATGACAGCGATAACAAAGGAGCGCCCCAAGCTTCAACAGAGATATCTTGACCTGGAACTAAGAGCGATAAAAGAAAAAAATCTGAAAGAAAGTAAAGACATCATAACTCAGGCAAAAAAAGAAAACGCAGAAAAATATGCACCACGAACTCTCGCTATTGCCGAAAAAAGTTATACCGACACAGAAGCTTATATAAAGGCAAATCCTCATGAAACACTAGAGATTAAAGCTCGCGCTAAAGAAACAAAAGATGCTGCTTATCATGCTTTCAATATTAATCGTACAGCTAAAGGAACTTCCAAAGTATCATCCGAAGAAATCGCCATTTTAATAGAGCAAGAAAGAGATCGAGCGTTAAATAATCAAAAAAAACTTAACTCAATGGAAGATCAATTAGAAACAACACAAAGTGCTCTTGAAAAAGAAAAAGAGACGCAAACGTCTCTCGTTCAAACGGCGGAAGAGTTGAAAGCTGAAAAAGAAAAACTAGAAGATGAAAAATCATTCGATGAAAAATATGAAGATGCTAGAAAAAAATTCACCAGCAATGAAGCGGAAGTCTACAGACAAGGCGATGCTTTATTAATTCGCTTGAAAGGCATGGAGTTCCCAAGTTCTACGGCAACGATTCAAAGTAAAAGCTACCCACTTTTATCCAAGGTTCAACAAGTGGTTGAAGAATTCGGTACAGGATCAGAAATAATAATTGAAGGACATACCGATTCGAGTGGAGCAAAAACTATTAACAATCGACTCTCTGCTGATAGGGCCAAAGCTGTAAAAGAATATTTACAGGCCAATAGCGGTGGAATTGAAGCAAAGATTGAAGCTGTGGGCTATGGCGATGCAAAGCCACTCGCTACCAATAAAACAGTCAGTGGTCGGGCCCAAAACCGTCGGGTAGATATTGTTATTAAGCCCGACACTACCAAACTATAACAATTTCTTAAATAATGGCCCCGCGCTCTGCCGGGGCTTTTTGGGATATAAACGCTAACATGGTGGTTATTTCTGGGTACCACCTAGTAATTTCGTTTGACTACAAGTAATCTATCCAACAAATCATAATATGCACTCAAAACCAAAAAACATGATCTAGATTATGATTTTCTAGCCATTATATGTTAGGCTATAGTCATTCCAACAGTGAGACCCGAGGCTTAAGATGAAAAAAAATACCCATACTTCGTGCGAAAACTGTGTTTCCAAAGACGAAGGAATTTTCTGTGATTTGGAAATGCCGGAAATGGCAGAAATCTCTAATTACAAAATCAATAACACCTATAAAAAAGGGCAAACTCTTTTTGTTCAAGGCAATCACCCTTTTGGAATTTACTGCATCAGCAAAGGTAATATCAAACTCACTAAAACAGGCCCTGACGGAAAAGAAACAATTGTGAGAATCGCTTACGGTGGAGATATATTAGGCCATCGCAGTCTTTTTACAGATGATAATTACACTGCCACTGCCACAGCAATGGAAGATACCGATGTCTGCTTTATCGATAAAAAATTTATCCTTAAAACTATCGAACAAAATCCGACTGTTGCCCTCAGCATCATTAATAAACTCTCGCGCGATATGGGAGCTGCTGAAAAAAAGCTTTCCTCGCTCCATCAAAAAAATGTCCGTGAAAGGCTGGCCGAACTCATCCTTTCGCTAAAGGCAACTCATGGGGTAAAAGAGGGCGGTAGATGGAAAATAGAACTAAAGTTAACCCGTGAAGAAATGGCCACAATGATCGGGACTGCCAATGAAACATTAATTCGCTTCATGACTGAATTCAAAGACGCTGGAATTATTGAGCAAGAAGGCAAGGTAATCTTTATTAAAAATGAAGAGGAATTACTGACTTGGGCCAATCTAAACTACTAAACATAATATCAATTTATTTTCAAAAAACTGATTTAGATTCTATTTTGCCTGTGCGAGCTCAATTAATATAGAGCCATGATAAATTCAATCAAACTAGAGAGTGACACTATTACAGAGATAAAAATATTATCTCCGAAAAAAAAGTTTTCTATCAGCACTCCCCTTTTCTATGAAGGTCAAATTCCCATAGTGGCATTTCTCTTACTCGAAGGGAGCATTCATCTTCTAAAAAATAAAAAAACAAAAAAAATCTTAAGGCCAGGTTCACTAATTGGTTTAAATGAACTTATGACAAATTCTCCAGCTAAAATCAGTGCGTTTGTTCAAGCCGACAGCGTTATATGTTTTTTAGACAAAAGCACTATACTGGAAATTATCCTCGAGAAAAATTCCTCGCTGGCTAATCTTTTACAGGTTGAACTAAAATGAGCCTTTGTATTCATTGTGATGAAACTATTTTAATTCCAGTCTTTAATGATCTCGACAGCAACCAAACAGAGCCATTTTGTTGCCAAGGCTGCATGACTGTTTTTAATGTCATTAATTATAAAGGCCTCGAAAAATACTATGAAATAAAAAAGCAGTCTGCTATTTTCAAAAGAAGATCGCCTGCAGAAAATAAATTTCAGCAGTTTTCCTATCTAGATAATTTAGACTTTTTAGATGAATACTCATATGAAAATTTAAACGGCGCTAAAACAATGGAATTCTATCTTGAAGGAATTCATTGCCTGGCCTGTCTTTGGCTCATTGAAAAATTACCTGAATATTTAAATGACGTCGAGCAATGCAGACTTGATATGCAAAGATCGGTCGCCACGGTTTCACTAAAAGACGAGGGGTTATTTTCCAGTGTAGCGAGAGAGCTAAATAACTTGGGATACAGACCCCATCCTTTAAAAAGAAATCAGAGTAGCCACGATTTAAAAAATCGCGAAGAAAGAAAGATGTTACTTAAGATCGGAATAGCAGGTGCCGCCGCTGGAAATATTATGCTTTATGCTATTTCCATTTATGCTGGGGCCGATGAAAGATACGCTCACTTCTTCAATTTAATGACAGTACTATTTGCTCTCCCAGTTCTGTTTTATTCTGCAACTCCCTTTTATAAAAGTGCATGGAATGCCCTAAAAAACCGCACGCTCTCCATTGATATTCCCATTTCGCTTGCATTACTATTGGGAGCTGCTTTTGGGTTCTATAATCATATTATGGGAATCAATGAAAACTTTTTTGATTCACTTACGGCCTTGGTTTTTCTACTTTTACTTTCGCGATATTTTTTAAGCAAAATTCAAGAAGAAGGTTTAACCGCTAACGACCTCAATTTCTTTTATGAAGGAAATAGTGTTTTAAAAAAAGTAGATGATGAATTTATTGAAATTCATCCCCAATTCCTCAAAGCTGGCGATATAATCAAAGTATCCACTAATGAAATGATACCGGCGGATGGAGTTATTATTGAGGGGGAGACATTAATCAATAACTCACTTCTAACAGGCGAGTCCAGACCTGAAAATGTTGGTATTGATTCTCAAGTCTTCTCTGGAACAATTAATCTTTCAAACTCTATCCTGATTAAGGTAGAAAAAATTAAAGAAGATTCACGGATTGGTAAAATTTTAAAACAAATTGAGAACGGCTGGATTCAAAAATCTCATATTGTTGATTTGACCAATAAAATCTCTAAGTATTTTATCGCTGGTGTTTTTCTTCTGACGGCGATTTTATTCATAACTTTTTATTCACAAGGTAAAACGAAAATTGCTTTGGAGCGGGCCTTCACTCTCCTTATTGTCACTTGCCCATGTGCTCTGGCCTTGGCAACTCCATTGACCTTAACCAGAACATTATCGAGGGCCTCGCGAATTGGGGTCATCATAAAAAATAACGAAGTCATCGAGAAGCTCTCTTCGGTGGAGACAATCTTCCTCGATAAAACGGGAACTCTGACTTACGGTGTTTTGAAAATTGATCATTTTAAAATATTGAAGAATCCCCATTACCCACTTTTCGAAATAATCAACAGCCTAGAAATTTATTCTGCCCATCCGGTTGCCTTATCCTTAAAGGAATATGCAATTGAACATGGCGCAAAAATCATTCATCCGATAAATAATTATAAAGAATTAATGGGCACAGGTGTTAGTGGCGAAATAGATAATCATTTCTATGAAATAAAAAATGGAAAAATATTTGAAGATCAAATTTGTATTGCAGAGTTTTCACTCGAAGATCATATCAGACACGATTCAAAAGCTTCGATCGCCAGACTTAAATCTCTTGGATTAACAATAAAAATGATTTCTGGAGACCAGCGATCAATTGCAGAGTCAGTGGCCAAAGAAGCGGGTATCGAAAAAGAAAATGTTTTCTCAGAAGTGAACCCTGAAAGTAAACTTTCGATGATTGAAAAAAACCCCCATGTTTTGATGGTCGGCGATGGTGCCAACGATGCAATGGCGTTAAGCCGCTCTTATGTAAGTGTGGCCGTACTAGGCTCTTTAGATATTTCCCTTAAGGCTTCAGACATCTACTTGACAACTCCAGGAATTTCGCACGTTGCCAATCTAATAACAATCTCAAGAGAAACGATGATCGTTGTAAAACGAAACCTGATTCTTTCCTTAATTTATAACTCATTTTCAGTATATGCTGCTTTTACGGGAGTGATTTCTCCTTTGGTTGCTGCTATTATTATGCCGATATCTTCGCTAACTGTCCTGGCCTCAACCTTGATTGGTACAAAAAAGTTAAATGCCCAGTTCAAAAATGGGAAGGTGATCTAAATGGAAGTCATTACAATTCTCATTCCTCTTGCACTTCTCCTGGCCCTTACCTTTATCGTTGGATTTATCTGGATGACTGTTAAAGGGCAATACGATGACCTGGAAACTCCTGCGATGAGAATGCTGATAGAAGAAAAAAAACTTAGTCCGACAAAGAATATTATCTCTAACCAGGAAAAATCATGAGTTCGCCATCTTCCGTTAATCGAACGGGTCGCCTTGAGACCTATTCTTATGATGACCAGATCGTAAGAATGTTTGTTATTGCCACCATCATCTGGGGAGCAGTTGCTATGCTCGTCGGCGTTACAATCGCCTTCCAGCTTGCGACCTGGAAAATGAATTTTGGTCTGCAATGGATCACCTTCGGACGCCTTAGACCACTACACACGAATGCTGCCATTTTTGCTTTTTGCGGAAATGCGATGTTTGCAGGAATTTATTATTCTCACCAAAGACTACTAAAAGCTAGATTGTTTAACGATGTTCTTTCCCGAATTCACTTTTGGGGATGGCAGGCCATAATCGTTTCTGCAGCTATTACTTTGCCTCTCGGAATAACTAGGGCAAAAGAATACGCTGAACTTGAATGGCCAATTACGATTGCGATCGCTGTTATCTGGGTGGTATTTGCAGTCAATTTTTTTGGCACTTTGATTAGGCGTCGCGAGCGACATATCTATGTCGCCATCTGGTTTTATATTGCAACGATTCTTACAGTTGCCGTTCTTCATATTGTAAACGGTTTAAGTCTTCCGGTATCGATGACTAAATCTTATTCGGTTTATGCCGGCGTTCAAGATGCACTTGTGCAGTGGTGGTACGGCCATAACGCTGTTGCCTTTTTCTTAACCACTCCATTTCTAGGATTAATGTACTACTTCGTTCCTAAAGCAGCTAACCGTCCAGTCTACTCATATAGATTATCGGTTATTCACTTTTGGTCTCTGGTTTTTATCTATATTTGGGCCGGTCCTCACCATCTTCTCTACACGTCTCTTCCAGAATGGGTTCAAACTCTGGGAATGGCATTTTCTATTGCTCTTTGGGCTCCAAGTTGGGGAGGGATGATCAACGGTCTTATGACTCTTAGAGGTGTTTGGGATAAAGTTCGCACTGATCCTGTTTTAAAATTTATGGCACTAGCTTTAACTTTTTACGGGATGTCGACTTTCGAAGGTCCACTTCTTTCTATTAAATCTGTAAACTCTATTGGACACTTCACAGATTGGATTCCAGGACATGTTCACGCTGGAACAATCGGCTGGAACTATTTATTGATCGCTGGTATTTTGTATTACATGGTTCCAAAACTTTGGAACACCACCATTTTTTCTAAGAAAATTGCCAACGCTCAGTTTTGGTTGGGGACTATCGGACTTTCACTTTATTACGTCTCAATGGTTTCGGCCGGTATCACACAATCACTTATGTGGAGAGCAATTGATGTCAACGGTAAATTAGTTTATCCGGCCTTTATTGAAACAGTTGTTAAAATTGTTCCAATGTATTGGGTACGCGCTTTCGGTGGAACTTTTGTTTTCATTTCATTTCTTCTTATGACCTACAACCTTTTTAAGACAATGGGCCAAGGCTCTATTGGCGAAGTGGAAGTTTTCGAAGCCTACGCTCTTGATAATTCTTCACTTGAAAAAAATGCTTCCCAACACAGAAAGCTTGAAGGCTTACCGATGGTTTTTGCCGTTCTATCCCTTTTGGCAATCCTAGTAGGATCAGCGATCGAAATTGTTCCTTCATTATTATCAAATACCTTTATCAATAAAATTGATGTTGTAAAACCTTACAAACCATTAGAGCTGCTAGGTCGAGATATTTACTTGCGTGAAGGTTGCTACCTTTGTCACTCTCAACAAATTCGCCCAATGGCCCATGAAGTTCTTCGTTACGGAAAACATTCTGAAGCGGGGGAATTTATCTATGACCATCCATTTCAATGGGGATCAAAAAGAACTGGTCCGGATCTTGCTCGCGTAGGTGGAAAATATCCAAATATGTGGCATTACCGTCACATGCTAAATCCTCGCGACGTGACTCCTCAATCAATCATGCCGATCTACAAATGGTTAGTTGAACAAAAAATTAATTACGTGACACTGGAAAGAAAACTAAAAGTAATGAAACAACTTGGTGTTCCTTATACTGATGCTGATATTGCTTCTGGGGTTGAAAATGCTCAGGCTCAAGCAAAAGTCATCGCAGAAGATTTAGTAAAACAAGGTGTTCCGGCAGAAGTTGAAGATAAAGAATTAATTGCATTAATTGCTTATCTTCAAAGAATGGGAACTGACTACGGTAGTTTACCAGTGAATAAATAAGGAGCAAAGAATGGAAGAAATTTTTAGAAATTTTGATCACGCCTGGATGCCTATTACAGGATTGCTTATATTTTTCATATGCTTTGTTATTTATACCTATTGGACATTTAAAAAAGAAAATAAGAAATTTTATGAAAACTCTTCTTATATGCCTCTTCATGATGGAGTAAAACATGAACGATAAAACAGGTCTTCATATTAAAGAAGACGAAAAACACATTCTCTTGGATCATGCTTATGACGGAATTCAGGAATTAAATAACCCCCTTCCATCTTGGTGGAAGTTAACTTTTTACCTGGGAATCATTTTCGGCATTATTTATATTATTCTTTATCTGGTTATGGGTGCTCCCTCTCTACGTGATGAGTTCAAAAAAGAATGGACCGTAATTGAATCAATTCAAGAAAAGTTTAAAAAAGAACACGGGGCCTTTGACGAAGTAAAATTTCTGGCAATCTTAAAAGATGATGGGGTAAAAAAAGGCCAGATAGTTTTTGAAACTAACTGCGTTCCTTGTCATAAAGAAAAAGGAATTGGAGATATTGGACCCAACCTGACAGACGAGTATTGGATTAACTCAAAAGGGACTCCTGCTACAAATTTTCCAGTGGTCTTTAATGGTGTTCCTGATAAAGGTATGCCAACCTGGTCCCAAACTTTATCCAACGATGAAATTTATCAGGCGGTCGCTTACGTTCAAACGCTGCATAATACACATCAACCTGGTGGAAAAGCTCCTCAGGGGAATAAAGTAGAAGACGAAGTAAAACAATAAGCGAGAGCATTCAATTGTATGGCAGTTAAAAACAGATTTGAACTTGATCCTGAAAGATTAGCAACCACTGATGAATTTGGTCAGCGCGTATATTTGTATCCTGAAGACGTAGTAGGTCCATGGAAAAATAGGCGCACCATTTTCTACTGGTTTCTTATTTTGTTGTATCTCGTTCTGCCTTGGATTTATATCAAAGGTAAACCAGCTCTGATGATGAATATCTTTACTCGTGAATTTACTTTCATGGGTATGACGTTGCACGGAGTAGAGCCCATACTTCTTTTTTTAGTCGTGATCTCGGGTTTGTTTTTTATTGCTTTTCTCACAAGTGTTTTTGGAAGAGTATGGTGTGGATGGGGATGCCCTCAAACGGTCTTTATTCACACTATCTTCTCCAAGATAGAAACGCTGATTGAAGGTGGAGCGAGGGCACGTAGGGCCCTCGCTGAAGCCCCATGGTCGGCCAATAAAATTATTAGACGAAGTCTAAAGTGGATTTTTTTTACTATTATTTCTCTACATATCGCCCACACTTTTCTTGGTTATATTGTCGGTCCACGGGAACTCTTGGCAATGTCACTTCACAATCCTTTAGAAAATTTTGGACTCTTCACTGCTGTAATGACTTTAACTGCGATTTTTCTTTTTGACTTCGGATGGTTTCGTGAACAATTTTGCATTATCGCCTGCCCTTATGGAAGAATGCAGTCCGTAATGATGGACGAAAATTCGCTTGTGGTCGCCTATGACCCTATACGAGGTGAACCCAGACGCGGTCTAGTGCCTCGCGAGCAAGAAGGCGATTGCATCAACTGCTACGCCTGTGTAAAGGTCTGCCCAACAGGAATAGATATTAGACGTGGAACTCAGATGGAGTGTATCGCCTGCACCAATTGTATTGATGCCTGTGATGAGGTAATGGAAAAAGTTAAAAAGCCTCGTGGCCTTATTCGCTACAGCACTGAAAACGAATTATTGGGAAAAAAACATAGTTTTGTAACGTTTAGATCTATAGTCTATTTAGTCGTTTGCTTAACCTTTATAGCGGCTTTCTTTTACTTTCTAAATAAATCAACAGAATTATCTTTTGTTTTCATGCGCGGAACAGACAGCCCATTCCAGGTAATGACGGAAGCTAATGGAAAAACAATTATTGTAAATCATTTTACAGTTAAGCTCTCCCACCAAGGAGAAGTCCAGCATGAATTATTTTTCCAGGTTAAGGAAGCAGACCTTAAAGATAAGATTGAAATCATTACACCAATGAAGCCTTTAAAAATTAATGCTCCAGAAGTAAAAGCTTTGATGTTTTTTAAATTTGATCCTTCAATCCTGGTGAATGGTTCGCGAATTATTCATATGGAGGCGATTGAAAATAATCATGTTCTCTCCACTCAAGAGGTAGTACTTGTCGGCCCTAGTAAATGATCTCTCTTTTCTTCCGTGGGTTTCCTTCATCGCAGGAATTGGTGGAAGTCTTCACTGCGTTGGTATGTGCGGAGGCCTTGTCACTGCCACTTGCCAAAAATCAAATGATGTCGCCCGCTATCAAATTGGTCGATTGCTCGGCTATCTCTGTCTTGGTTTTTTTGCAGGGGTTCTTGGCAAAATATTTACTATTCAGGAAGCAAATCCCAAAATGACTTTAATTCCAGGACTCATTCTGGGTGGTCTTTTTTTATTTTGGGGCATACAGAATTACAGAGGAAAAAAAGCAGAACTTCCAATGCCCAAATTTTTAAGTCAGTTTTATACAAAACTTTGGAAGCGATTAGTTTATAAAAATGAAAACTCAAGCAAAGCTTTTTTTACCGGACTCATTTCTCTTTTTCTTCCCTGCGGTCTTCTCTATGGCGTAGTCCTCGGAGTCGCGACCTTCGAGCATTCTTTTCACGCTCTTTTTACCATGCTCTTTTTTTGGCTTGGGACTCTCCCCTCAATGGTCTTGGCCCCATCTATCATCCAAAAATTCTTAAAACCACTCAAATCAAAATTGCCTAGAACTTATGCGATCAGTTTAATCCTTATTGGTTTAATGACCATTTCATTTCGCGTTTTTAAATTTCAAGAAGCCAACGCAGGAGTAAAATCTCCAACGGGCGTGCATCAATGCCACTAAAATCTGTTTAAGGTCGATAAACAAAAGATGATATGTATCATTATTTTGGTCTTTTTTCTCATGTTAAAACTCATTTATGTCGATGAAAACATAACTTATCTCGACAAGGAAATCACGAATGAATTTGATTCTATGGAGCTTAGCTACCGTAAGTTTCTCGCTTAGCTTAATCAGTTTTAACTTCATGAAAAAAAGTAGAAAAATAAGTGAGGCACTCGATAACTTGGCCGATATCAGCTTTGACCTCTCGGGGTCGGCAGAACAGGTCGGTACAGTCAGCCACGATCTACAAGAAGCATCTTTGGAGCAACTAGACACTCTCGGCACGACCATGTCCACCAGTCATGAAATCAACGCCATGATGAATAGAACCAGTGACAACACCAATAGCTTAAGTAATGAAGCCAATCTTCTACAGGAAGTCACAGCTCGAGGTTCCGGAATCGTTGAAGAGATGGTTCACGTGAGTCTGGAGATCAAAGAAGGTAGTGAGCATTTTAAATCCGAAATGCAAAAGAGCATGAATGAGCTTTCGCAGTCCCTGGAAACCATCAAGCAAATCTCAGATAAAACTAAATTGATTAATGATATTGTTTTTCAAACTAAGCTGCTCTCTTTCAATGCTTCAGTTGAGGCAGCACGAGCAGGAGAGGCCGGAAAAGGTTTTTCGGTGGTCGCGGAAGAGATTGGAAAGCTGGCCCAAATGAGTGGACGTACCGCTGATGAGATCTCAAAAATCGTTGAACAAAGTACTACATCAGTCGGCAAGGCCATTATTTCCGCAAAAGACAGAGTGGAAAAATTAACGCTTGAGTCTGCTAAGAAAAATGATCTCGGTTATCAATCCACTAAAAATTGTGAAGTTGTCTTTAAAGAAATTTCTGAAAAAATTTCGGAAATTCATAGATCCATTGAAGAAATTAACATCGCCACCAAAGAGCAGGCCATAGGGGTCAATCAATTAGATATCACCATTATCAAGCTTCAAGAGGTTGGTGATCGCAATGGACTCGTGGCCAGCCAATCAACTGAGCACGCCCATGAACTTGTAAAGCAAACCCAAAACCTAGCAGAACTCTATAGAAGTTGCTCTACACTCAACAATCAAAAAGGACATCTTAAGCCGCGCTTTCAAAAATTCATCTGGAACGACAGGCTCGCTTTGGGAGTTAAGTCCATGGACGCTGAGCACGTCATTTTGATTGAGAAGATCAATAATCTTGTTACCCAAATGGAGCAACAGTATGGCAAGAAAGATACAGAAAGCTTGTATCAATGCTTCAGTGATCTGGCAAAATTTACGGTCGAGCATTTTTCTCATGAAGAAGACTATATGAGATCCATTGGATACATGCAGCTTACATCTCATCATAAAATTCATGAAAAACTTTTGAATCACGTTGGCACTTATGGTGTACAAATTAAAAATGGAACGATCGACAGCCAAAAATTAATTTCTTTTCTTCGCAATTGGCTACTAAGCCATATCATGGGAGTTGATATGCAATACGCTGAGTATTCTCGTAGTGTCCCAGTCCCAGCTCGCAAAAAAATTGCATAAGTTTATTTGCAACCTTTAGCTGAATGATAAACTAATTCCCGGGCCTCGGTATCCGTTCCACTTGTCCCGATTAGACAAGAATTCTTTCCGTCTAGACGAACAGAAAAATAAACGGTTTTGTCGTTACCTCCGTCATCATCAGCAATAGATAATTGATAAATAATTCCTCTCCAGACAATATTGCCTGATCCTTGGTTATCGATCTCGTGAGTGTATAACCATTCAACTTTATCAGAGGCCATATCATGAAATTGTGGAGGTCTCTGAAGATCTATCAAGTTGTCTCTGAAATAAAGTTCGGGACTATAACGAAGATCTCCCCCTTCAATAATAAAAGTGAAACCGGCGAATGATTTACAATCTGCTTTATAAAAATCAATGGGGGCCTGATCAGTTGCCGAGGAAACAACCACACAATCATTTTTCAAATCAATAAAAGTGCTTTTCCATACAGGGGCCGAATAAGCATTAAATGTTCCAAGAAGTGTGCCAAGAAATGTAAAGAGTAAAAGAATAGTTTTCATTTTGTTCCTCCAAAAAAGAAGGCAAAACTACCCTTCCACTCTATCAGGAGCAAGGCTCAAATGGTCAAAGACGATCGATAGTTTTTTCCTATTGATTGCAACAAGCAGTTTGATACTTGGTAATAATATCAATTGCGGTTTGGGCCTTGGTGAAAAAGCTCTCATTGCTCATGACGACTTCATACCGAGGGTGACTCTTCCAAATATTTGCAATTTTATCATCTATCATTTGGGATTGAGCCGCGGATTCAATCCGCAAAGGATTTATATGGTTATAGCCAAATAAATCAGAAGGAGAACGAAGATGAATGACGGCGTAATATTTATTCAACTCTTTTTCTAAAGACGTATTACTTATTTCCCAAAATGTTTTTTCACTATTTGGCCAATAGGCCAGTCCGTCCAATGTTCCTCTATCACAAAAACCTAACGCCCATCTTTTTTCCTCGCGAACTAAATTTTCCATTTCTGTTTGCACATGAAAAATCGCCCTTTGAGCTGCTGCTTTTGCAGTTAAACTTGGTAATCGCCAAAAACCACCTCCGAAAATAATCGAAGCAGACTCAGGTAAAATAGTTGCATTATCAACTAAAAACTTTTTTGCCATCTCAAGAACTGCTGTTTTTCCAGCACCGGGGCCGCCCGTAATGACGATCAATTTGGTGTCTGGGCCTGATTCAGTATCACTCATCGATATCTCCTACTCATTCTGATATATAATATTATACTTCAATGTTATAATTTATAGCTAATACAGCTTAGTTTTTGGACTAACTTTTTATAGTATTCTTTATAGAATAGAAAAATACGCATAGAATTAGCAAGAATCTTCAAACCCCGGATTGCAATAAAGATGAAAAAGAATCGCAGAATAAACAGGCCCAAAGCACATATTTTCAAATCTACCGGTGAACTTGAGATCTTTTCAGCAAAAAAATTAGAGCGATCTTTACTAAGAACTGGCCTGCGCCCAAAGGACGTCAAAGAAATCTCCAAAGAAGTGGCCCAAAAGGTTAAACCTGGTACAAGTACCCGCGAAATCTTTAAAGACGCATTTAAACTCATAAGAAAAAAATCTCCAATTGCGGCAACACATTACTCTTTAAAGAAATCTATTCTTGAATTAGGACCTACTGGATTTGAATTTGAATATTTTGTTTCGAAATATTTTGAAGAAATCGGCTACACGACTTATATTGGAATTGTCGTACAGGGAGAATTTGTTCGACACGAAGTTGATATCGTGGCAAGTAAACCAAATTACCAAGCTTATGTTGAATGTAAATTTCATAACAATATTGGAAGAACAAACGATATTAAAATAGTCTTGTATATCAAAGCAAGATGGGATGATTTGAAGAATGGTCCTGATGGAAAGTACCTACGAGAGTTCTTTGTCGCTAGCAATACAACATTTTCAAAAGATGCTATCGATTATGCCAAAGGAACTGGACTACAACTTCTTGGAGTTAACGCTCCTGAGGATGAGTCATTTTTAGATAAAATTAAAAAACGTAAACTCTACCCCATCACCTCTCTCAAACGACTAAAAAAAAGTTACTGCACGGAATTGTTGTCAAAAAAAATCATCCTGTGCAAAGATCTCTTAGAAGAAAAAAATCTTTTAATCAGGATGGGAATGTCTGAAGAAGAGATTAGGGCCATTTTTAGCGATATCAATAAACTGATGAAATAAAAACAAGGGACTGCAATGAAAATCCAATTTATAGGTGCCACTGAGGATGTTACGGGTTCAATGACTCTGGTTGAATGCGCAGAGGGAAAGATTCTCATTGATTGCGGCCTTTACCAAGGAAGCGATGACATCGTTAAAAAAAACTTACGCCCGCTTCCTTTTAACCCAAAAGAAATAGACGCAATTATTTTAACCCACGCGCATCTCGATCATTCCGGACATATTCCACGTTTAGTGAAACTCGGGTTTCGCGGACATATATACGCAACGAAGCCCACTCTAAAGCTAGCACGATTGATAATGAGCGATAGTGCTCAAATTTTAGAAAAATCAGAACACCATATCCTGAGTTCTTTCTACGAAATGGAAGATGTGATGATCGCCATATCACTATTCAAACCGAAAAAATTTCATGAACCATTTGAGCTCTTAGGAATGTCTTTAACCTTGCGGCCCGTGGGGCATATTTTGGGAGCATCCTCTGTTTTCATTCAAGGTGAACAAAAAATTGTCTTCTCTGGTGACGTCGGACGATTCAATGACCCTATCATCTTTCCTCCAGAAAAGTGTCCGCCTACAGATATCCTAGTCATGGAATCTACTTACGGTGGAAAAATAAGAAAAGGAGATCTCGAAGAAGAGTTAGCTGCTTTTTTAAAAAAAATAAAAAGAGAATCGCAAGTGGGAATAATCGCAAGCTTTGCAGTGGCAAGGGGCCAGCTTCTCATTACATTAATCCATAAATTCTATCAACTTCATCCGGAAGAAAAAGTTAGATTTGTCATTGATGGACCGATGATGACTGAAGCCAATAAAGTTTATAAAGAGTTTTCACACGATACAAAATGTCCCGAGGATTTAAAGACCGCTCTCGAAGAAGTTGAGGTCATCGACCATATAAGAGAATGGGATTCGATAAGCAAAAAAGAAGGCCCTTTGGTTGTGGTCACTTCAAGCGGTATGGTTTCTGGTGGAAGAATTTGGCGTTACTTAGAAAATTGGCAAAACGATCCCAATGCATGTCTTTTCTTACCGGGGTATCAGGCAGCTGGAACTGCTGGAAAGGCATTAAGTGAAGGGCAAAGAACAATTCATGATGAGCAAGGAAAAATGATTCACTGGTCAGGTGAGGTTCTTACGTCAGAAGCATTTTCTTCCCACGCTGACCAAAGCGAATTGATTTCTTGGATAAAAGATATTGATAAAAATACTCAGATTTTTATCAATCATGGCGAAGTTGACTCAAAACAAATGTTTAAAGATAAACTCACAGAACTTGGCTACAAGAATGTGACAATTGCCACTCACAACCACAGCTCATAAAATTTGCGGTCTAGCGTTTCTCTATGTTCGGGAGCGGCAATAGCAATCAATGCTTTTGCTCTCTCTTCCAAAGTAAGGCCGTGTAAATAAGCCACACCATACTCAGTAACGACATATTGAACGTGGGCCCTTGTCGTCACGACTCCTGCCCCCGCTTTTAAAAAAGGAACAATCTTACTTTCCCCCTTAGAAGTTTTAGAAGGAAGAGCGATGATTGGTTTGCCTCCTTGTGAGATGGCCGCTCCACGAATAAAATCCATTTGACCTCCAACTCCCGAATAAATTCTAGAGCCAATGGAGTCAGAACAAACTTGTCCGGTTAAATCAATTTCAATCGCGCTATTAACGGCTACCACTTTGGGATTTTGAGCAATGATATGTGGGTTGTTAGTGTAAGAGCAGTCGAGCAAAATAACTTCGGTATTATCATCGATGAAATTATAAATCTTTTCTGAGCCTATAACAAAACTAGAAACAATTTTTCGAGGATGCTTTTTTTTACATCTTCCTGTGATCGCTCCCTTTTCATAAAGAGAAATAATCCCATCTGAAAACATTTCAGTGTGAATTCCTAAATCTTTATGATTTCCAAGCAAAGAAAGAACAGCATTGGGAATGGCACCTATTCCTAATTGCAGAGTCGATCCATCTTCAATCAACTCAGCAATATTTTTTCCAATCGCCAACTCGACAGGAGAATTGATTGTTTCCGGGCTCTCATAAAGTGGAGCCTCGTGATAAATGGCCTTGGTGATTTTGGAATAGTGAATTTGCTCGCCAAATGTTCTGGGAAGTTTAGGATTTATTTGAGCAATAATTTTTTTAGTTGTATTAAGTGCGGCAATTGAGACATCGACAGATGGGCCAAGGCTGCACATTCCATGTCGATCTGGAGGAGTCAACTGCACCAAGGCCACATCCAGTTCAACTTTTTTATTATAAAATAAATGAGGAATATCACTTAAAAAAATAGGTACATAACTTGATGCTAGGTGATTATTTGTGGCCTGACGGATATTGCTGCCATTAAAAAAGGCGTGGAGCTTAAAACTTTCTCTATACTCATCCTTGGCATAACTGCAGTCGCCTTCGGTATGAATATGGTAGATATCAACATCTCGCAGTTCACTGGAGCGCCTAACCATGGCCTTAACTAGTTCTTCTGGTGTTGCAGCAGCAGAATGAATAAAAACTTTATCATTGGATTTAATTTCTCTTACGGCCTCGTCTGCACTGACATACTTTAACATTTAAATTCCTCCAAATATTTTTGTTGGATCATACCTTGATCGATTAAAATAAACCTAAGATAAATCATGTTCTTTTACAATTTCTCAGAATATCTTCTTGCTATGACTTTTTACAAATTTGAAGAAATTACCACTGAGCACCAATTTTTAGGCGGAAAGGCCTATGCCCTTGGACTGATGTCCAACGCCCATTTTCCCGTTCCGGATGGTGCAGTCCTCTCGGCCTTTCCTGACACGGAAGCAGAATGGGATAAGATTTACAGCTGGTGGAAAGCTCTGGGCTCTCCCAAGCTTGCCATTAGAAGTTCAGCTCAGGGAGAGGATTCAGGTGATCAAAGCTTTGCCGGACAAAATTCTACATTTTTAAATATCGATGATATTCCGAGCATTAAAAAAAGTGTCGAAAAATGTTTTGAATCTATAAATAAAAAATCCAGTGCACTCTACCGCGAGCATTTTCTTAAAGAAAAAAGCGAATCGGTAAAAATGAATGTCGTTCTACAAATTATGGTTGATCCTCTCTATTCTGGTGTATTTTTTAGTATTGATCCAAGATCAAATGAAAAATCCTGGGTGCTAGAAGCAATCGAAGGATATGGAGAAGATCTGGTATCTGGGAAAAAAACTCCATTTCATTTTGAAGAAAATAAAAAACAAGATAGACAGCTATTTAATATAAATGAAGTTGTATCAGTTGGAAATAAAGTCAGAGATTATTTCGGTTTTGAGATTGATATGGAATGGGCCATCGATAAAAATAATAAGTTTTTTGTCCTGCAGGCCCGTCCTATCACCGCTCTTTCTGGAAAATCTAGTAAGAAAAAACTTATTCAGCAAGAAATCGAAAGACTAACAAAGACTCACGATGCCGATACTCTTTGGGATGGACAGACTTTTTCAGAGTGGAGCGGACCTCCTAGCGAATTAACTTTTAGTCTCTGGCGTGAAGCCTTCTCTGCTAATGGTGCCTTTTCCACAGCTCTTAAAAAATTGGGATACCTAGGCGTAGACCAAGAATTAGATAACGAAACCCATTCTTTGCTGGAAAGAATTTTTGGCAGGGCCTATGTAAATATTTCTCTTATGGCCCCACTCTATTTTGGATCTATTCCTTACAAAATGGTTCCCCATCCACATCCTCATCTTAAATTTGATTATCATAAGATGACTTTTTCAAATTTTTTACAGACCCCATTCACCATGTGGAAAATGCTAAAAATAGGATGGCGTCTTTCAACAGCGCGAAGAATTTATCTCGACGAATGTATTAAAGAATTACAAATTTTCAAAAATAAATTAGTAAATGAAAGCTACGATCGTATTGAGACAAATAAACTCATTGAATTATTTGCTACTGAAAGCCAAAATTTTTATTCTAAAGTCTTGGTCTATCCCCTAGTACTGATCATTTTGGTAGAATCGACAAACCAAAGTCTAAGGGCGATGCTCAATGGCGTTTTAACACCGGCCGAAATTGAACAAAAACTAAAATTGTGGATGTCTCATGGACTTCACACTGTCACTATGAAAATGAACGAGGACTATCAACTGGCCTGCCAAGATGTGAGTCTTCGAAGCTCATTTTTAAAAACCTATGGCCATAGAGGCCCTGGCGAATTGGAACTAAGTCATCATAGATGGAGTGAACTATCCGATAAGATTTTCTACAATATCTCGCCAGCCTTAGCTAAACAAGAAAATAACTTTGATGTTATCCAAGACATTAGAGATCTTAAAACTTACAAAAAAATAGCGATAGAAAAAGAATGGATACTTTTAAAAGAAATGCTGGAATTAAGAGAGGCCTGGAAGATGACTCTTTTAATTCCTTATGCTGAAATTCGTTCGTTGGTACAGGAAATAGCGAAGAGAGAAAACTTGGAGGAAAGCATTTTTTGGCACGACTGCAAAGAAATTGCTCAGCACAATTTTAACAACGAGAGAGCAATTCAAAGAAAAGAAAGTATTAATATTTTAAAATCTATTTCTCTTCCTCCCATAATCAGCTTAAGTGAATTAAAGGCAATTACCGAAGAAAAAGCAGATGTTAAATCAAATGTTTTATCAGGAACTCCACTTTCGCCGGGATTTGTTTTTGGTGAAGTAAGGGTAGTGATTGATCCAGAAAATGTTGATACCGATTCATGGCCGGAAAATGTTATACTCGTCGCCGAATCAACCGATCCGGGATGGACTGGACTCTTTTTAAAATCAAAAGCAGTCATCGTGGAAAAAGGTGGAGTGCTCTCACACTGTGCTATTGTCGCACGTGAAATGAACCTTCCAGCTATTAGTGAAATTAAACAATGTCATCTTCGTTTGAAAGATGGCGATAAAATTTGGGTTGATGGAAACAATGGACGTATTACCTATTCTTAGTGCAAAAATGACGGGCCTAAATTACAACATGGCCATCATCCCGACTGTATTAATTCCTCTTACTGGCTTAACGGTTGTATTGAGCTCCCTCGCTACGGTAATCGCCGGATGGTTTGGGATCAAATTAAAAATGGAAGGCCCCAAACAATTGCTAGAGGTTCTTTTAACGAAGAAAATTTTAATCACTGCAATTATTTTAAATTTTGCCATGATTGGAGTTTATCGTGCCTACCTATTTGTCAAAACACTTCCAAGCCCCCTCATCACAATTAGATACCAATCATCTCTGAATGCAGTTCCGTCAGAAGCCTCCTATGAAAATTCAGCGGGCCGTACACATTCGTATGACGTTACGAATACCACTGATCAGAAAAATGCCAATATTTTTGAATTAAAAGAAGTCTGGACTCAAAAATTAAAAAAGGGATCTTTTCGTTCAGGAGTGATCAGCAATAATTCAATCTTTTATGGATCAGATGATCGCCAGGTTCATGAACTCGATCTTGATTCTGGAAAAAACAAACGCAATTTCTTTATAGGAACTCAAGTAACAACTAGACCTATTATTTATAATTCGCACCTTTTTGCAGGTGAAGGCAATCACGAAACACATCATGCTCGTATTTACTCTTTTGATTTAAAAACTGGAAAATTTGCTGGTGCCTTTCAAACCAAAGGCCATACAGAGGGCCAACCTCTTATCGAAACCTTTAATAATGAAACCCTACTCTTTATTACCGCCGGAAAAGATGGACTCTACGCAATTTCCCCCAATAATCTTAAAGAAAAATGGCATATGTTAGACGGCCATCTCGATGCAACAGTGAGCATTCAAGATGGTGTGGTCTACACTGGCAGCGGAAGAGAAAAAGGAAATAATCAAGACCGAGTTTATGCCACTGCCTATGACTTCTCATCTGGAAAAAAAATATGGAAAACAGAGCTTCCTCTTTCAAACTGGATGCATCCAATAATTGGAATTAAGGACGTATGCTACTCCTTGGGTGAAATTTATTTTCCTTCTCAAGTGGGACTGCTCTACTGCCTCGATAAAAAGTCCGGACTTGCCGACTTCTCTGTTCCTTTTGAAGCTCCTCTAATTGGAAAGCCTCTTATTATAAAATCAGAAGAAAAAGAATTGGCAATTGTTTCTAGCCTTAAGGGAGAAATCTGTGCCGTTAATTTAAAAACCCGCAATAAAGAATGGTGCAACAAAACTGGAACAGAAAAAACTTCTCATGCCTTTAGCAGTGCCGATTATGATTCAAAAAAAAATTTGCTTTGGTATGCTTCACTGGACAATGGTCTCTTTGCTTTTGATCTTAAGACTGGTGCAGTTAAGACACATTGGTTACCAACAAAATCGACCTATAATGCCTGGAATGAAACTGATGCATCAGTGACAATTAAAGATGATTCTCTTTATATCGCAGACATCGAAGGCGTCATCAGGAAATTAAATATTAAGTAGCCTTAATCTCTAAATCCACTTTAGCATCTTATAAGTATAAGAAAAAATTATATTTATAAGATGGACTCAAAATCCTATTACAATCATTCATATTATATATCCTTTTCTCCTCAGCGCTTGCTTGCTTAATAAAAAAATACAATGAAAAATTATTCCAAAGACAAATAATTTTTTGTCATTAGGAGATTTGATATGACCAACCGATTTGAAAATAGAGAACAAGCTGGAAAATTATTGGCAGAAAAACTTTTGCAATACCAAAAATTAGAACCAGTCATTCTGGCGCTTCCTCGAGGTGGTGTTCCTATTGCTTACGAAATCGCAACCAAACTTCGTGCTCCATTAGATGTAGTTTTTGTAAAAAAAATCGGAGCCCCAGGACACGAGGAGTTTGCCATTGGTGCAGTGGCCGAAGATGAAAAACCAATCCTCAATCACAAATTAATCAAGCAATACCAATTTAATCCTGACGAAATAGAAAGCATCATCGTCAATCGCATTTCAGAAATTAGAGAGCGATCAAAAAATTATAGAAAAAAATTGCCACCAGTTTCACTCGAAGGAAGAACGGTTATTGTAGTTGATGATGGACTGGCCACAGGAGCGACCATGATGGCGGCGATTGAATGGCTGCACACTCAAAAAACAAATAAAATAATCGTTGCTGTTCCGGTCTCTTCAAAAGAAGCAGCTTATGAAATAAAAAAAACTGTTGATATTTTTCTATCTATCCTTACTCCAGAAAACTTTATGGCCGTTGGTATGTGGTATAAAGATTTTCCACAAGTCAGTGATGAAGAAGTCCTCCACTTTTTACTAAAGCAAACGGCAACATCACAAATCCCCACTCGCGATGTATGGATTGAGGATGAAATGACCATGCTTCAAGGCGTGCTCACTGTCCCGCCTAAGTCACGTGGACTTATTCTCTTTGCTCATGGAGGTGGAAGCTCTCACAAGAGTCCACGCAATCTCTTTGTGGCGAAGGCATTAAATGATGCGGGTTTTGGGACTCTTTTATTTGACTTACTAACTGTTGCTGAAGCCCTCGATCGAAAAAATGTTTTTGATATTGATCTCATGACCAAGCGTCTGTTGGTGGCCACTGATTGGGCAAAAAGAAATTGCCCCGATTTACCTATAGGTTATTTTGGGGCGAGCACCGGAGCTGCGGCAGCTCTTGGAGCAGCTGAAGACCGATTAGATATTTTTGCAGTTGTAAGTCGTGGAGGGCGTCCAGACTTGGCCTTAGAGGCCCTTCCCAAAGTGTATGCTCCGACTCTTTTGTTGGTTGGCGCTGAAGATCATCCAGTCATTCCTCTAAATCAATTGGCAAAAGATAAACTGAAAAATTGCCAGATGGTTTTAATTCCAAGAGCAGGGCATCTCTTTGAAGAAGCGGGTACCTTAGAGCAAGTTGTAGAGTATGCCGTCACTTGGTTTTCAAACTGTATTTCACTGCACCTTGAGAAAAATATTCCAATAAAAGAAAACATCATCGATGAGATTGAAGAGAACTCTGTTCCATTTTCCAACGCTAATGATTTAGATTCCTGGTTAAAGAAAATTAGCAAAAATAGAATCATCATGCTTGGCGAAGCAACCCATGGGACTAAAGAGTTCTATAGTATCAGAAGAGAAATTACAAAAAAACTGATTCAAAATTATGGCTATAGCTTCGTCGCAGTCGAAGGTGACTGGCCCGATTGTTATAAATTAAACGAATATATCAACGATCCTGTATCGCAAGACGCAAAAAAAGTTGTTCACGATCAATTTCATCGCTGGCCAACTTGGATGTGGGCCAATGAAGAAATACCTCCCTTGATTAATTGGATGAAAAAAAACCAATTAGGAAAATTCTACGGCCTTGATGTCTACTCTCTTTTTGATTCACTGGAAGAAATAGAAAAACATCTCGACCATATTGATCCAAGCCTCGCGGAGAAAATGTTAAATGGATATAAATGTTTTGAATCTTACAAATTTGATGAAATAGCTTATGCAAAATCTCTTTTAAAGATGCCTGCCGGTTGCCTTGAAGAAGTGGTCAGCAATCTTCGCGCTCTTTTGCGCGTTCGACTGCAAGAGACAAGTCTTACTAAAGAAGCTCTCTTTGATGCCAAACAAAACGCTAGGGTCATTGCCAATGCCGAGAAATATTATCGGTCGATGTTGACCGGCGGAGCAGAGTCTTGGAATGTTCGCGACCTTCACATGATGGATACACTCGAAAACCTACTCCATCTTCATGGCCCCGATTCAAAGGCGATCGTATGGGCCCACAACACTCATATCGGTGATTATCATGCCACTGATATGGTGGATAATGGCTATCTTAATTTGGGTGGATTGGCCCGTGAACGCTTTGGAATTGAAAATGTTTTCCTTTTGGGGCTTAGCACTTATCAAGGAGAGGTCACGGCCGGAAGCGCTTGGGGCGGGCCAGAGAAAAAAATGAATTTGCCAAAAGCGCATGCCGGTAGCTATGAAGACTATTTTCATCAGGCCGCTTTAAATATGAAAACGAACCAATTTCTTACAACTTTTGATAAGCTCGATAAAAACAGCTCCCTTTATAGAAAACTAGGACATCGAGCTGTTGGAGTCGTGTACGATCCTGCTCATGAATCTCGTGGCAATTATGTTCCTACTCAGATGGCCAAACGTTATGATGGATTAATTTTTGTTGATCAAACAACTGCTGTGAAGTCCCTACCTACCAGTTTTACAATGGAAGAATTTCCTGAAACATGGCCTCAAGGTCTGTGACCGACAGAATTTTTTGTTATCAACAATCTGAAACTGAAGTTATAGAGACGCAAAAAACCTCACTCTCCGAAGGACTTTCGGATCAAGAGGTAATGAAGCGACAAGCAGAACTGGGCCCAAATAAAATTGACGACGTAAAAAGAAAAAGTTCCTTGCAAATTTTCTTTTCGCAATTCAAAGATTTACTTATTTTAGTTTTGATTGGAGCGGCCTTAATCGCCAGCTTTCTTGGCGAACCACATGATACAGTGGCAATCATTGCCATTGTGATTTTAAATGCAATATTAGGATTTTCACAGGAATATCGGGCCGAACGTGCCATGGCCGCACTCAAAGAACTTGCTTCTCCCAATGCAAAAGTCAAACGCAACGGGCAGATTATAATCACCCCCTCCACTGATTTGGTAATAGGAGATATTGTCTTGCTCGAAGCCGGAAATATTATTCCGGCAGATCTTAGAATGCTAGAGACTTTTCAGATTTATATAGATGAGTCTGCATTAACCGGTGAATCTCAACCAATAGAAAAAATAAGTCATGCTATTATGACTGATCTTCACCTTCCAATTGCAGATCAAAAAAATATGGCCTTCAAAGGAACACAAGTGACTGGAGGTAGGGCCACAGCAGTAGTTGTAAGCATTGGGATGGCCACAGAGCTTGGCAAGATAGCAGGACTTATGAAAAACGAAGAGGAGGTCAAGACGCCTCTTCAAAATCGAATTGCACATTTTGCAAAAATACTTTCCCTCATTGTCCTCGCACTTTGTTTCATTATTTTTATCGTCGGACTTATCAGAGGAGAAGAAGTCGTATTAATGTTTATGACTGCCTTAAGTTTAGCCGTCGCAGGAATTCCGGAAGCTCTACCGGCAGTTGTGACAATTTCTCTCTCGTTGGGCTCGAGAGTTATGAGCAAAAAAAATTCTTTAATACGAAAGCTCTCTGCAGTTGAAGCATTAGGCTCCGTTACCTATATCTGCTCTGACAAGACTGGAACTTTGACTGAAAATCGCATGCAAGCAGGAAGCTTCTTTGTAAAAGGACAAAAGACAACGAGTATTCCAGAAGATGCACTTGGTGACTTGGCCTGGGAAAATATGATTAAGGCAGTGGCGTTGAACAACGATGTTACTTTGGGAGATAAAGGCCAACTGCTTGGTGACCCTACTGAGATCGCTTTGATTAGTCTGGCCCTTGAACAAGGCCTAGAGATTAAATCTCTCCAAAAATTTTTGCCTCGATTAGCGGAACTTCCTTTTTCAAGTGAACGAGCAATGATGAGTACAATTCATTCGACTGGAAAAGGAAGTATCATTTTTTCAAAAGATGCTCCTGAAAAAATACTTTCCTTATGCAAGAGAAGTTATAATACAGATGTCACGAATAATTTAATTCCACTCAATATAGATTCAGAGCTTCTTGCATCTCAAGA
>JAQTTZ010000154.1 GCA_028710485.1 Bacteriovorax sp.
TATCCGGCAAGACGCAATCAAATAGCCAAATTGATTTTCTATTGCTGTTCGAGGTTGCAAGAGAATATGTACATGGCGATCCAAACAAAGATATTCATGATTACACTTATCAAGCTCGTGTTTGTGATGATGATATCAGCATAGAGGATTCTGCTTGTTCAACTTTTTATACCCTGTTACCAACCCATGACCTCAATGAAGATTTTAAGCTTGTAAGCATGGTGGATAAAAAAACCTTATTTTTCAAAGGAAAGATTAAATTTTCAAAGAAAACCGGAGATATTAATACTTCAAAAGTTATTGGGAAAATTTCGGTTATGGAATGGAAAAATGGCAGTGATGTTAAAAAGTATGAATCATTTTCGGGAAATATTAATTGTATTTCTCAATCCTGGGTGAAGCTAGATCCTGAATCAAATAGTAATTCACACTTCAAGCCACAACTCAAGTGAATAACCTTAATGATAAACTGTCTTATCTTTTCATCAAATAACTATTATCAATTGGGTAAAAGTTCGAGGCAGTTCTTTTTAAGGATTCAGCTGTTAATTGCGGAACTCCGTAGATGTCGACTATCTTATTTTTGGAAATTAGTTTCTCTACAAGTAAGTCAAAGTCACCGTCACCACTGAGTAAAATTAATCTATCAACATTTCCTGCATTCTCTAGCATATCTATAGTTATTCCAACGTCCCAGTCTCCTTTGGAAGTTCCGTCGTTTCTTGAGATAAAGGGTTTAAGTTTTACTTCAAACCCAATCCCTCGAAGAATATTTTGAAAGTGAACTTGAAGCTCAACGTTGCGCTCAATTGCATATGCATAAGCGACTGCTACTTCGCAATCTACAGTTACTACTTTTTGCCAAAAATAATTGTAATCGAATTGACCTTTCAAGCCGTCTTTGACGGTGTAGTAGATATTTTGAACGTCTACGAAGATTGCAATTCTTTCCAACTTATTATTCTTGTGAAATATGTTCATCTTCGGTGTTACTAGTTTTTACTAGTTGCTAAAAGTAATAAAAAAAATGATGTTTTCATAAATAACTCCTTTAAAGAATTCACTGATTTAAATGTTATACAAATAATTCCTCTCCAGAAAGGGAATTCTTTTGAAAACGCAATCACCATATCCTGTGATTATCTAGTTAAATTTTATCTGTGGCAGAGTTGGAAATTGCTTCATCCATTGTTGTTAATCCCTGGGCGACTTTCGTAAGTGCACACATTCTTAAAGTTTTCATTCCTTCTTTGATAGCTTGTCTTTTAATTTCATCTGTAGATCCATGACGTAATAGAATTTCCTTAATCGTCGGTGTCATTGCTAAAACTTCATAAATGGCAACACGGCCCTTGTAGCCTGTATTATTGCAAACCAAACACCCTTTTCCTTTATAGACAGTAATTTTAGAGGCAGATGTCGGTGAGAAACCACTGGAAACAAGTATCTCTTGTGTAATACTCGCTTCAACGTCTTTGCAATCTTTACAGATGCGGCGGCATAATCTTTGAGCGACGACCACGTTTAAGGCCGCGGCCACAAGGAAAGGTTCAATCCCCATGTTTATCAGACGAGTAATTGTACTTGGAGCATCGTTGGTGTGCAGAGTGGATAAAACCAAGTGGCCTGTAAGGGCAGCTTCAATGGCAATTTCTCCAACCTCTCCATCGCGTATCTCACCCACCATGATAATGTCCGGGTCTTGACGTAAAAATGATTTAAGTGCCGCTGCAAAAGTTAGTCCGATATCTTTTTTAATGTTAACTTGATTAATCCCTTCGAGGTTAAACTCGACAGGATCTTCTGCTGTCGAAATATTGGTGTCGATCGTATTTAATTCGGAAAGAGCAGAATAAAGAGTGGTTGTCTTGCCAGATCCAGTTGGCCCCGTTACCAAACACATTCCGTAGGGACGGTAAATACCTTCTTTAAAAATTTCTAATTGTTTTTGTTCAAACCCAAGCTTGGTCATATCTAGTTGCAGATTGGATGAGTCCAATAATCGCAGAACGATTTTTTCACCAAACAAAGTAGGAAGAGAGGAGACGCGATAATCAATTGGTTTTCCTCCGATTTCTAATTTAATACGGCCATCCTGTGGCTTTCTTCTTTCAGAAATATCCATCTGAGCTAAAATTTTTACCCGAGAAATAATCGGTAACATTAAACTGCGAGGAGGTTTAGCCGCTTCTACCAGACTTCCGTCCTGACGATAACGAACTCGGAAATTATTTTCATAGGGTTCAATATGAATATCGGAACACTTTGAGACAAAGGCCTCTGCTAAAATTCTGTTAACATATCTGATAACATCGTCACCGATGTCATCTTCTTTTATACTCTCTTCTTTTTTTGAATCTACTTTTATTTCACGGACAGTTTCAAGAACGTCTTCAACACTCTCAGGTATCAAAGAAAATAGATCTGCCCATGCAGATAGGCTTGTTAGTATAAACTCGATTGGGTGCTGATAGTATGATTGAAGTTCGGCCTGAAGTTTTATAATCGAAGGATCGTAAATGGCAACGCTAACTGCATTGGAATTTTTTTGAACTGGAATGACCCTATATTTTATGATGTCACTTTTTTTTATCAGTTGTAACATTCTTTTTGAGATTTTTGCCTTAGATAGATCGGCATAAAATAAATTATAGTTCTCAGCAACTTGCCTTGCGAAGCGATCATTATCGAAGAATTTAAAATTCAATAAATTAAATTCGGAAATAATATTTGGGTCATTATCAATTGTCAAAGACCTAAGGTCTTTGATCGGAATCATACCTGTCTTTGTGATTACATCTACAAAATCTTTTCGAAACATAAGATTTTTTTCCAGAAAGTACTCAATTTTTAAATATTATCGGAATAAAAAGACTTATCCTTGAAGGTAAGAAAACTAAACACTCCTACTTTTGGAATTTGTAGATTTAAGACTTAACTAGTAGATTCATTTTAGCGGAGGTCTAATTTTGGTGATAGTCTTCTTGTTATCATCAATATCGAGCTTAAGATTTTTACCAAGCAATTTATCGTTACCATTAGAAATGCCTCTACCAATAGCTAATCGCTCTTTACCATTAAGTCTCTTTTCATCGATGAGGATGTTGGTATTACCTAAGCGAAGAGTTTCATTTATTCTAAACCGAATCTTATCAACTTGACTGTTGTTTAAATAAGAGCCATTGGTCGAGCCAAGGTCAGTGTAAACAAGCTCCCCATTGGCGTTGAGTTCAAAAAATCCATGTCTTCCACTGATTTGCATATCTTCTAACTGCAAATCACAACTGCTTGAACGGCCTACCGTGCATTTTTTAAAAACTGGCAATTCAATAACTTGTTCATTGTCGGTTGTTATTAATAATACAATGGCCATAAATATTTACCCCTTAATTAGTGGTATAAGTAGTCAATTACTCTACAGATCTTATCGACACAATTTTCAATAGGTTAAAATCTTTTGGCCATTTTAGGATGAAAAAATATTTATGTAAATAACATTCATTTACGCAAACGATAAACCTGAAGAGATCGGGATTTAAATTATCATCAGTCATGTTATACATAATGAGCTGTCAAAGTTTTTGTACAATTGTAGTGGAGCTCAGCGATGACTCCCTCAAGCGCTCTATCAGAATATTGAAATTTTTCCTTCAACAATTCCTAACCAAATCATCATAGTATAACTTTATTATATGTGACATTATTTCGCTGTTGTGAGAAGTGAATATGAACGAGGTGCATGTATGAAAAAAAACTTTTGTGGCATTTTGACTCTCATTGCGTTTCTTCAAGCAAGTCCCAATACTGCTTGTGCCAAACTTATTCAGATTCTTCACACCAACGACACACATTCCTATTTGGAATATAGCACTCATGACCGCTCTAGAGGCGGCTCGGCCAGGCTTAAGAGTTTAATCGACTTTTATAAAAGTAAAATGGCAGAAGAAAATATTAAAACGATCACCATGGACGCTGGAGATTTTACTGAAGGGAACCTCTTCTATATGGCCGACCAAGGAAGAAAGGTTTTCGAGGTTCATAATGAAATGGGTTATGATGTCGGCACAATCGGCAATCACGATTATTTAATGGGAACCAAAGATCTAGATAAAATACTTGGAGAATTTGATTTAAAGATGTCGTTCGTCGCGGCCAATCTTGAGATGGTTTTCGACTACAAAAATATTAAATCAAAAATCACTCCCTATAAAGAAATTGAAATTGATGGAATTAAAATTGCCGTTCTCGGTTTGACGACTGATGAAATTTTTTACAAATGGCGCTTAGAGGGAGGTGTTGTTTCCGATCCTTTCAAAGTAGCACAACGTTATGAAGAAATTTTAAAGGACAGAAAAAATGATTTTATCATTGCTCTTACTCATATTGGTGTTCTCAATGATATAAAACTGGCCGAAAAAACAAAAAGTATCGATCTTATTGTTGGCGGTCATTCGCATACCGCACTTTTTAAGCCCAGTTACGGAACCAATAAAAATAATCTGGCAGTTCCCATTGTTCAAGCAGGTATGCACACTGAATATCTCGGCCGTCTCCTTATTGACGTAGAAAAAGGAAAGCCTTTGAAAATTGTTCAATACGAGCTCGTTCCAGTAAAAAATGAATCCACGGATTTAAATATTAAATCGATGGTAAAAGAGGCCAATAATGATCTCAACATCACCTATGGAAAAGATTGGCTTGATGAAAAAATTGGTTATTCTGACTTGAAAGCTGATGATAAAGAAGGATCGCTCAAATGGTCCTACTTTATTACTGATGCGATGAAAGCAAAAGTAAATGTCGATGTCGCCATTCATACCCCATTCATGAATGGAGAAAATTTTCCAGTTGGAAATATCACAAGAAGAGATCTGTTCAATTCAATTCCCAGAGTATTTGACTTGACCGAAAAATATGGATGGTCCATTTACACGACCCAAATTAAAGGAATATGGCTTAAATCGGTGTTTGAGGCCTTGACTCACTTTGGTCAGCCTTTGACCTTTTCAGGAATTGAAGTGGAGTTTGATAAGACTGAACGTGGAGCAGTAATTAAAAACATTAAGATTAATGGAGAAGAAGTTGTAGCTTCTAAGAACTATACCGTGGCCTTCACTGAAGGAATTATCAAAGGGGCCCAAGGAATAAGTCCGTATACGCAGTCAATTATGGGAAATCCCAAAAATACTACCCAGAAAATCTGGATGACTCTGGAGGAAAAAATTATTCAATGCTCAAAAGGTTTTACTCTTAATAAAATGAGAAAAGAAAATCACTTGTTGATTAATCCCAATGCAGGACTCATCCAATAATTCTTGGAAGCTAGTCTTCTGCTGGTCGTGTTTAAATATTTCTTTGTAATCAAAAAGCAATCTTTACTCATTCATCGTCGGTTTAAAATGGTCGTGGCCAGTAATTCATGGACATTGTTTCTCTATAGAAAAGTACACTAAAAAGTCTTGAATCATAGCGTAATACCAGAGGAAATCTTTTCGATGAAAGTGGTTTATTTTTTTTATTCTTAATTTTAACTTCTTTAGAGGCCAGATCGAAACAATCGATTTTCGTTACGGCACTGATTACTGCAAAGAACATTTCGACAAAGAGGAGGAGATTAAGTTCAAGGAATATATTGATAATAGTTCTGGGGAAATTCCTAAAGTAATCAATCGGAAAAAAATCAATCAATTGAGCACGTGGTGAATGGGTTAAATATTGCACTTTTGTTGAATTTTTTCACATGGACTCAATCAGCATTATATAAATAATATGATAACTCCTTTCTATCAGAGGCTTCTTTCAGCTAAGAGAGCGGTACAAATTCTCAATTAGAACCAATGATTGATTTGGCTCAAAACAAATGTCAAAAAAAATCATAATATTCCTCATCATTTCGGGTAATGTGTCAACTGCCAGTGCCATTTTGAGGAAATTCGACAGCCATTGATGTTTTTAATAATGGAGCCATTCATTTGTTAGAAAAACCCTTTGGAAAAGCTGAGTTATATTCTGCAATCCAAAAAAGGATTAATGAAAAGAATGAGGAACTATATTTTAGAAATGAAATTAATCGGTCATTGATGTTTGTACAATAATGCTCTCTAGAAACAATCAAATTTGAATTGCTTTATTATAATCAACATAAGGAAAACAAGTTAAAGTTGAAAAGGCACTGCAATTATATACGTTGATACCTTTTTTCTTAAGTATTGGTGCGATTTCCTCAAAACTCTTTCTCATTTTAGGAAATTCAGTATTGTCATGATTTGCGGAATGATAATCAGCTCCAAAGAAATGGGTATTAAATTCTTCATTTTTTAAATCTAGTCCAAGGAAATAAATTTCCTTAAATCCCATATAGACTGCTAACTGAAGAGCAAAATAACTTATAGTGTATCCACTATATATGCCCTCCTCTAAATCCCAACTGAAGCCTGAGACACCTTTTAAGGGAATTGGTATACCAAAAGGTCTTCCTTCTAAGGTAAATAAATAGCGAGATCTTTTAAGTTCTTCTGGATATAAGTCAAATAGCCTGTAATCAAAAACACAATGATAGTAAGAATTTTCATGGGCCATGAAAGATCGGTTTAATCCAAATGTTAGTCGTCGAGATAATGGTTCAAGATTTAAAGTATTAAGACTAGGGCCACTAGAAATAATAAAACAATGCTTTGAACTGTGTAAATTTTTGAATTTTTTAATCATACCGTTTCCAGTTGAGATATCAATTCACCCTCAGTAAAAGATATATGCTTAATCATTTTACGGTTAAAAGTAAAAGCAAGGTGAATAACTTCTTCACTATCTTGAAATAAAGTGGGGTATGAAAGTTCAATATTGGTTTTATCAACATGCCAAGTACCAAGAT
>JAQTTZ010000155.1 GCA_028710485.1 Bacteriovorax sp.
CGCGCCAAATCTCTCACAATTCTTTCGAACTTTGAAAGCACGCTTCCAACTGGTTGCATCCGAGTTGTCATTATGTCAGTTTGAAGTTCGGTTGTTATAATATTTAACTGTTGAGCAAGGCGATTAAGATCGGATGAATCTACAATATTTGCGTATTGTAAAATTTGGTTGCGATTCAAGACCAACTCACCAACAACATTCATAATTTTGTCTAATAATTGAACATTCACTCGCACTACAGAGTCACTAAGGCCGGAAGACTTAACCGCAGAGCTCTCATGACTTGAATCGTGATCACTTACTGATTCACTTGTGTTAATAGGTGAAAGCACATGCGTGTCTTTTGTTTCAATTTTAACTTTTGTTTTTTCCATAGGATTTTGAACCTCTGGTTTATTATAAACTTCCGGGATATCTTGGTTTAAAAGTTCATTGTAAATCTTGGCACCACTACCAACCATCCCCAAAGCTGAAGAAGTGTTCTTTTCAAGAATGTTTGAAAACTTCCCAACAATAGAACTATAATCCTTATTATTTTCTTTACCCGTTTCTTCAATACTTCGAAGAAGTTCAATACAAGAATCAAAGCATTCAAAAAAAACATCAATCATTTCTGCATTCAATCCAATTGAGCCTTCACGAATTAAATCTAAAATACTCTCTGCTGAATGGGTAATTTCTTGTAATTTTTTTAACCCAAGAAAACTGGAAGAACCTTTTAAGGTATGGACCTTTCTAAAAATAGAATTCAGAAGTTCTTGATCATCTGGATTCTTTTCGTAGTTTGTTAATTCATCATTAATACTTAATAATGCCTCAAGCGATTCTATTAAAAATTCTTGAACAATTGCTGAGTTTAAATGTACCATTTCGTCGTCTTCTTATTTAATCGTTTTTTTCATTTTTTTTTCTTTTTTATAGAATGTATATCCATCAATCGTAACCCTTTCGAAACTCGTGTCTATGCCAATCAAACTTTCTCCATTGCCAAGAAACATATACCCACCATCCGTTAATGCATCATAAACATTATTTAATATTTTATTTTTATTATCTTTATCTTGATAGATCAGAACATTTCTACAAAAGATTACGTGGTACATTTCCTTTGGAAATTTATCTTTTAACAAATTAAATTCGAAGAACTTTACTCGGCTTAAAATATTACTATTGATCTGCCAGTTTTCATTTTCAACCTGCGTGAAATGTTTCATGAGAAATGTTATGGGAAGGCCCCTTTGAACATCCAGGCCGTTATATAATCCCTTTTTTGCTTTATTAAGTGCATTGGTCGAAATATCAGAAGCAAAAAGACTTAGTCGAGAAGAACCTGAATCACCAAGAGTATTTTGCGCACTCATGAGCATTGAAAACGCTTCTTGGCCTGACGAACTAGCAGCACTCCAAACATTTAACTGAGTATTGCCAGTTACTCTAACCAGGAGTTCTGGAATAATATTTGTACTAAAAACTTTGAAAGGTTTTACATCACGAAAAAAATAAGTTTCATTATTTGTTGAAACATTTATTAAAACAGCTTTCATATCAGGAGTAATATTAGTTTTATACATTTGAAAAACAGATTCAACATTTTCCACTGATAAGATTGTAACTAAATCCTTCAATCTTGATTCTAATCGATAATAGTCAGTTGGAGAATATACCATCCCAGAATATTGAAATATGTAATCTGCAAAAAACTTATAAATTTCATCTCTTATCATATACAAACTGACCTTTGAGTTTTTATCTTTCCAATTGAAGCTAGAGCATTAACTCGACTAGAGTGAACTTATTAAAGAGAATATCCTTTGTGAAAGGTTTCATGATATATTCTGCCGCGTTCAAGCTAAGAGCTTTTTTTATGAACTCTGGAGAATTTTCAGTGGTCATCATTATGATAGGAGCTTTAGTAAAATTTTCTTTTGCATTTTTTTCTAAAAATTCAAGTCCGTTCATATTAGGCATGTTCCAATCTAAAAGAATTATTTCAATCGTATTATTTTTAGTTAAAATATCGACGGCCTTCAGGCCATCTTCGGCCCAAACACTAGTATGGCCTCCCTCTTGTAACATTTGAGAAACCATTGCATAGATGGCGCGGGAATCATCGACTACTAATATATTCATGCTTAACACTCGCAATTTTTTTTAATAGATTCAATATTAACTGAATTAAAAAAAATCAAATATAGGAAATGTTTTATTTTAAACAGCCCAAAATACATCTGTCAGGGATGACTATAAAATTAATTTAGTCCCGCCAACAATAAAAGTCCGACTATTTTAGACAGGATATTATTTAAAGTGCCATCTCAATAAATATGTCATGGATTTATTTTTGTTACCGAAATGTCCATTAATGATCTCAGAGGTATCCATGACTGAAAAATTTGATTTATATATTGTAGATGACGACCCTAAAATCATTGAAGTTATGCTATCGATGCTCGCTCCCTATGAATTAAAAATTAAAACATTCACCGATCCAATTGAGGCCTTAAAGCAATTAACAGATACCCCTGCAAGGGTTGTTTTCCTTGATTATAATATGCCGACCTTGAATGGAAAAAATTTTATTATTAGAATGAGTGAACGATATCTCTTTCAGTATTGTACAACCTTCTTAGTTACCGCTCAACAATTCGATCAAATGAATATAGACTTACTTCATACCTTAGGCTTCAGTAAGGTAATACAGAAGCCATTTACTGAAAAAGATCTTATCGGGGCAATATCTGAAGTTGTTGGCGTCATGAAGAAAAAGAAAATGTCAGCTTAATTTCTCTTTGAGTTTGATAGAGAGTTGCGAGGTCACTGACTCATCAACCAGTCGGAGGTGAATTTCGAGGGTAGGACAACTTGCTCTTTCTCATTTCATAAATATAATTTTTCATTCTTAGCAATAATCCTTTGTTGATAGCGTTTTGTAATTCGTTTTTATTAAAAGGCTTTTCAAGAAAATGGACTGCTCCACCATTAAGAGCATTGATAGCCGTTTCAATTGACGGATTACCTGAAATGATGATCACTGGAATATCTTTAAAACTTTGTGACATATGCTTCAACAGGTCCAACCCACTTTCTCCAGGCATTTTAATATCTGAAATAATAAGATGGGGTTTACATATACCCAAAATTGTATTTGCCTGGTTTACATTAAGCGCATTGATAATTAAACATTTAGTGGAAATCATTTTGCTTATTAATTTATGGGCCCCCACTTCATCATCAACTATCATTACAACAGGCTCATAACGGGATTTTAGCTGCTCTTTTAATAAATCTATATCAAATAAAAACTTTTCCTTCTCCTGAGCATCAAGCGGCCCTTGGCCCTGGTGTGACAACGTATGTTTCACTAACTCAGCACTAGATTCATCTAAATATTTTATACCAACAACTGGAATCTGGAGATCAATAGCGGAATGATTATCACTCCCTTGAATACAACGTCTCGCTATATCAATAAAGGTTATAAAATAATCAATTTGGGGTTGATGCATATTGCTGGAATTTTTAAGACCTTGCAAATAGTCTTCCGCTTTGTGAGTAGCAATTGAAACATTCTGAAAATCGAACATTCCAGAAGCGCCTTTGATAGAATCAAAGCATCTATATATTACATCGTAATGATCAGCAACACTTTCACCTTTTTCAATTTTTAAAAAACAATCTTCTGCTGTTCCCAATAGTTCCATTGCATCTAAAATAAATTCTTGAAAAATTTCGTTATCCATTTACTACCTACCTTTTAAGGGCATCGTTATTTCAAATTCGGCACCTTCATTTATAATACTTTTACACTCTATCGCCCCGCCAACTTCATCAATAATTGAGTGTGCAATAGATAACCCCAGTCCAGTGCCCTGGTTAACCTTTTTGGTTGTAAAGAATGGGTCGGTAATCTTATTTATATTTTTTGAATCAATGCCAATACCATTATCACTAAAGATAATTTTTATATTATTTCCATCGCTAATAGTTTTAATGTGAATAAGCCTTCTTTCAGACATGACTTTTTCCAAGAGAGAATCGCGACTATTTGAAAGTAGATTGACAAGGACTTGCTCTAAGCGATTTGATACGCCTGCCACATAATATTCAATCGCATTTAAGCTTAATTCAAAATGAATTTCATTAAGTCGAAACTGCTCTTTAAAAAAATGGAGTGAATTAATGATTGTACTATGGATATCAACATCAACAAAGTCGTCGCTGGATAGTCTCGTGAATTCCCGAAAGTGCTTAATTAAGTTAGTCATCCGGATGCAGTTATTATAAATTTCATTGGCATCATCAATCATATCAGCATAACCTTCGGCTTGATGATTCTCTTCAATTTTTTCTTTTAGATTTGCAGAAAAACCTTGAATAAGAAATAAGGGATTGTTTAACTCATGAGCAAGTCCTGAACTCAGCTCTCCTAGTGCCGCTAGCTTGGCACTCTGAATTAACTGGGCCTGAGTTTCTCTAAGCTTTTTTTCCTTAAATTCAACCTCTACCTTAAGTTCGCTTGAATATACATCAGTCTTCATCTTAAGTTTTTGAAGATGCGTAACATCTGTTCTCATACTTATATATTGGTAAATCTCATTTGTTTCAGTGAAGATCGGCACAATAGTCGTATCGACATAATAAAGTTCTCCATTTTTGTTCCTATTAACCATTATACCGTTAAAAACCTTACCGGACTTTATTGTTTTCCAGAAATTAACCCAGTATGTTTTGTCGTGTAGACCCGAGCTTGTAATATTGTGATTGTGTCCAATGACTTCGGAAAAACTATAACCAGATATTTTACAAAATTTGTCATTAACATATATGATTTTGCCATTCACATCGGTAATTGTTACTAAAGAGTGTTGATTAACCCCCTTCAGAAGAGAGTCCATTAAGATTGTTGGATTGTAAATTTTATTTCTGAAAAGTGGATTACTTGTTTCTAAGTAAACATAGTAATCAATATTCTTAATACTACCTAACATCCGAGATGGTTTATTATCCTTATCTTTAACAATCTCTCCAGATTCTTCAACATAATGAATTTCTCCATTTGGCCAGACAACTCGATGCCTTACAAAATATGGACAAAATATTTCTAAAGATAACTTAACGGCTTCAATCACATGCTCTCTATCCTCCGGATGAATATAGCTTAAAAAGGATTCATACGTTCTGCCAAATTCCCCTTTTTTTAAACCAAACATAGGCTCAATTGAATCACTCCATTCTATTGCACCAGTTTTAATATTCCATTTCCAAAAGCATTGGTAATATTTTGTATAAATTTTCAAATTATCATCTTGTGCAGACATCACAGCTTCCTTAAAAATAAACTAAACCAAATTTTGAATAATTAAAAATTTTGATTTTGATCTTCCTTAAGACCAAGATTACATCATAGTATATTCTATTTAGAAATTTTTACAACCTTAAGACGATTCCGGCATTATACGGCACTGTTGGAATTATAAATTATTGATAAAAGAAATCAAGTACTAAAAATCTCAGTTATCATTTCTAATCAACTAAATTAGATAGCTACACTAATATAATATATTTATAATCTTATATTAAAAAATTCGTTATAATTATTTATGAAAAATGAATTTTTAAAAAATCCATGTGGCCCTGTTGTTTACTCGCATGCAGCGACAATTACTGAATATGAAGGTCAACTCTATATGTCTTGGTATGTTTACGAAGATAAAGAAAATGAGAAAGGACAGATTGTTTATTGTAAATACGATAAAGCGACAAATGAATGGGCCAAGTCAATAATTGCCTTTCCTTCTTTAGGTGGATCATCACAGGGAAATCCAGTTCTTTTTACTTTTAATAATAAACTTCACCTTTTTTTTGTAATATTAAAAAGACATTATTGGAATTCATCTGAAATTTATTCCAGTAGTTTTGATAGTAAGTCGTCTTCATGGAGTATTCCTCAAAAGATTAATACGCCAGAGGGAATTATGGTCCGTCATCGCCCAATGCTTATTGGTAACCAGGCAATTATTCCTGCATATGATGAAAATACCATGACGACAATTCTTTATAGTTTTCAAAATAATATTTCAATATGGACTGAATACTCTAGAATTACTGAAAGTTGTATCCAGGGAGATCTTTTTTCATTTAATGAACAAGAATGCCAAATGTATCTTAGATCTACTAACGAAAGTAGAAAAATCCTAAAAAGTGTTTCTGCTAATGCAGGTAAACAATGGGAGGCCACTAGAATGACAAAATTACACTGTCCCCTTAGTGGAATTGCAGCAATCGCCTTAAAGTCAGGTAAAATTTTGATTGCTAATAATCAGACAGAATTGCATAAAAGAAACCCAATCTCACTTAGTTTATCTGATTCGAAAGGCTTAGATTTTGATCTTGGTACTTGGCATGTTGATAAAACCAATATTGAACTTTCATACCCCACTTTATTTCAAGATAGTGAAGAAGTTATTCACCTTGCGTTTACTTTTAATCGTAAAATGATTAAGCATATTTCTTTTACTGAGGGTGAATTGATATCTCAACTGGAAACGCCATGATTAAAAAATTCAAAAACTTACACAGTTCAAAGCATTGTTTTATTATTTCTAGTGGCCCTAGTCTTAATACTTTAAATCTTGAACCATTATCTCGACGACTAACATTTGGATTAAACCGATCTTTCATGGCCCATGAAAATTCT
>JAQTTZ010000042.1 GCA_028710485.1 Bacteriovorax sp.
ACTGGGCGGCGAAGGGAACATTTCTTCAAGGCGTAAAAGCGGTTGTAACTGAATCGTTTGAGCGTATTCATAGATCAAACCTTATTGGTATGGGCGTTCTTCCACTAGTCTTTGAAAAAGGTGTTGATAGAAAGACACTTGCACTAGATGGAACTGAAACCATTTCACTGCTGCCTCAAGGAGAATTTAAACCAGGTATGAAGTATAAAATGGTCATTAAATACGCGTCCGGAAAGGTTGCAGAGACTGTTGTAACCTCAAGAGTAGATACCGTTGATGAACTTCATTACATTAAAAATGGTGGAATTCTTCAATACGTTTTACGTAACCTTAAGTAATTTTACGAGGGTGTCTAGCTTCTAGACACCCTCTTTTCTAATAGGACAATGTAAAAATTCCTCGTTTGTCCCTATTTTTCAGGATTCCTTTAGAATGATCTCATTCAACTGAAAGGAGTACCCATGAAGATGTCTAAGTCTGCACTTTTAACTTTAGCTATTTCGACACTCTTATCTACCCAGGCATCTCACGCAGGATTATTTACAAATCCTATTAAGAATATTCAAATCCACGGTACAAAGGATGTTTATGCAGGCCTTAATTTTCATTACTTCGATCGCGATGATCGCTTATTAATTATTAATGATTTTTTGAAAACGGTAGAATTGGAATATGCTCTTCTTCCGTTGAAAGCAAAACGAATAGGTCTTGATTTTAATAAACTCAAAAATGAAGCTATCGAGCGTGAGAATGCTTCTGAGAGCATCCTTATTGCATCTGCTGATCGAAGTAATCTGGCAGAACGCGAACGAGTAAGTTTTCTTCAAGCTAAAGCAAATATGGAATTCTTAGATCGTATGCAAAACCTGGCTGCACAATTCCAAGATACCCATTTTAGTGTACAAGAAAAAATCCCACGTCCATTTGTTTATACAGGTGTTCGTATGTTTAGGATTGATGGAAAAGTTATTGTTGGTTCAATTGAAAAGAAGTTTATGGCCATGGCCTCTAAACTTTCAGGGACCGATTTCTCACGTATCGCAGTTGGAGATGAAGTCATCGCAATCAATGGTCAACCGGTTGAAGATCGAATTAATGAACTTAAGAAATATGTTTCTGGAAGTTCAGATGAATTTATTGATTACCAGGCGATTCGTGCTTTAACGATTAGAAATCATAATTATGATTCTAGTAATTCAATGACGATCACTTTTAGAAATGCTGGAGTTTTCAAACTTCCTCTTTTTGCTAATAATCCTAAAGATTCAACTCCAAGATTAGACGCGATAACATTTTTTAATAAAATGGGAGTCCCGTCTGATTCATCAACTATTGGAATGAGTTTTGATAAATCATCAAAACAATGGCTTGATGGTGCCTTAGCTTTTGAAGGCTACACACCAACAAAATTACATTTGAACTTAAAAGGTTTAACTGAATTATTGGGCGATGATGGAGCACCTGCTCTTCGCACCGGATATTATATTAGTAAGGGAAAAACTTATGGGGTTCTTCAGATCCTCACCTTTATGACAAAGAATGTTAAAGTCGGTGATGCTCAAATGAGTTTCATCGATGGAATCAGGGCCTTTGTTTCTGAATTAAAAGAAAGTCAATTGCCATTAATCCTGGATTTGAGAGTTAATGGAGGTGGAAATGGAAATCTGCCAGCTCAGGTTCTAAGTGTATTGGCCGAAGAGGGAGCGATCTATCCTGGAGCGACTTCAGGCTTTAGAATGACTTCTTATATGAGACAAGTTCAAGAGCCAAGCTTCCACCAAGAAGTGGTGGGAGAAGATCAATCTTTTGGTTTAACAAAGGATGAAATGAAAACTTTCTTTCAAAAAACAATTGATGAAAGACGCGATTATACTCCAATGTTTGCAACTGAAGTGATTCCTTACGATTCAGTAAAAGTGAAAGGCTTTAACAATAAAATAGTTGCTTTAGTTACCGCCAATTGTATTAGTGCCTGCGATAAGATGTCTTTTCTTTTAAAGTCATCTGGAAGGGCCACTATTATTGGGACTCATTCAAACGGAACAGGGGCCGGATTTTTATCAACGGATGAATTAAATACAAAATGGGAAGACCGATTAAGAGTGTTTGAAACTCAGGTACCAAACTATCTTTTTGGAGTTCCGGGCAGGTCATTTGAGACGACAGTATTTGACGATAATAGTGCAGAGATAATGTGTTCTGAAAATAGGCCGACGATTGCGGACGTGCAATATGCCCCTACAATGCTAGATGTTGCAAAAAATAATATTGGTTGGTTGCAAAAAGCTGCTCAGGTAATTAATAGTCTTTAGAAATTAGCTAAATTTCTCTAGTCGCTCACTGCTTCAAAAGGTGAGCGGCCTTATTTAATCTGATATTTCAAAATTACCCCACAGAAAAGATCAAACATTATTAATTTCAGAGACTCCAAAAGAAGAATTTTTTTCTTTTGACTCCTAATATGAATCCTGAGGTATCATGAGAGCATTGCCCTTAGTGCATCTTTTTTGGAGAAAAAATGAAACGTCTTCTTTTTTACTTTGTTCTCATGGGACTCTCAACAACATATCTTTCTAATATTCACTTGGCTGAAGCCCGTGAGTCTGCTGCTCGTAAATCTGCTGCAAGTAAAGAGACAAAAGATCCGAGGAGAGAAAAACTCATCGGTAATATTTTGAAAAATGCTCTTGAGACATATCATTACCGCGCTTTGAAAATTAATGATGAAGTTTCTCAAAAAGCCTTTGCTCAATACTTAAAAAAGATTGATGGCTCAAAACAATTCCTGACAAAAGGGGATATTAAAGAGCTTGAAGCTTACCAGTTTGATATGGACGATGAGATGGTTAGTGGTGAATACACACTTATCGAAAAATCTCTTGCGATGTTCAAAAAAAGAACAGCTTTAGCCGAGGGGTTGAGAAAAGAAGCATTTAAAAAACAATTTGATTTCAATGGGAATGAACAAGTCGAAGTAGACCCGGAGAAACGCGATTGGGCAAAAGACGAAAATCTTCTTAAAGAAAATTGGAAACTTATTTTTAAGCAAGCAACACTTAATAAATACTTGTCTCTTATAGACGAGCAGTCTGATAAGCCGTCAAAAACAACTAAAAAAGTAACTCAGAAATCTTCTAAGAAATTACCTCCGATAAAAAAATTAACTGATGCAGAAATGAGAACAAAAGCTCATGAATCAGTTTCAAAAAGATTTCAAAAAATCTTTGATCGATTGGCAAAAGAAGATAGAGATGATCAATTAGATAATTTTTATAACTCAGTTACTGCGGTGTATGATCCCCATACAACTTATTTGCCTGCCAAAAAGAAAGAAGATTTCGATATCGATATCACTGGAAAATTAGAAGGAATTGGAGCCGTTCTCCAAGAAGACGGATCTTATATTAAAGTTGTGCAAGTCGTTCCAGGTGGACCTGCCTGGAGACAAAAAGATTTAGAAGCTGACGACACCATTTTGGCCGTTTCACAGGGCTCTGGAGATTCGGTTGATCTAACTGATATGAAAGTGGACGATGCTGTTCGCTATATCCGTGGTAAAAAGGGAACTGAAGTTCGTCTAACAGTAAAAAAAGTTGATGGAACAAGAAAAATTATTCCAATAGTCAGAGATGAAATTGAAGTAGCAGCGTCTTTTGCTAAGTCTTCAGTACTTCAATATAAAGCTAATGATACGAAAGTTGGTTATATTCAATTGCCAAAATTTTATCGAGATTTTGAAAACTCACAAATTAACTGTACGGATGATGTAAGAAAAGAATTAGAAAGACTTAAAAAAGCCAATGTAGATGCTGTTGTTCTTGACCTGAGAAATAATGGAGGAGGAGCTCTTGAAGATGCTCGTCTTATGTCGGGACTTTTCATTGGAAAAGGACCAGTTGTTCAAGTTAAGGATCATACTGGAAAAATTGAAATTCTTGAAAATGAAGATCCAAGTGTATTCTATGATGGACCATTAATTGTTCTTATCAATCGTTTTTCGGCTTCAGCTTCTGAAATTTTAGCGGGTGCTGTGCAAGATTACGGTAGAGCAGTTATTATCGGCGGAGACTTCTCTCATGGTAAAGGAACAGTTCAGGCCGTATTAAATTTAAATCAAGGCCCTCTTCTTTCAATGTTTGGCCCAACGATGGGTGCTCTAAAAGTTACAATTCAAAAATTCTACCGAGTCACAGGTGCTTCGACTCAGTATAAAGGTGTAACTTCCGACATCGTGTTGCCTGATATTTTTAGTTATGTCGAAAGTCGTGAGAAAGACTTAGAGTACTCTTTGCCATGGGATCAAATTGCAGCTAAACCATTTAGTAAATGGTCAAGATTTTCTTATAATCTTCCTCAGTTGAAAGAGAAAAGCTCTGCAAGAGTAAAAACTAATCCACGTTTTAATAAAATTATTAAAAATATTGAATACTTGAATAAGAAGAAAAAAGACACCTTAGTTTCTTTGAATTTAAAACAAGTTCAAGCAGAAGATGTTCAAAATAAAAAGATGGCCGATGAACTAAAAATGGATGAAGAAGATAAAAATCTGTTAGTAACTAATTTTGAAGATTCACTTAAGGCCCACGAAAATATTCGTCCAGGCGATATGAAGAAATGGTCAAAAGATTTCGAACAACGCAAAGAGGAATGGATTAAATCTCTAAGACAAGATGTTGTTCTAGAGGAATCAGTTATGGTTGCTAATGATATTGTAAAAACATTAAAACCTAAAAAAACTGCCTCAAAATAAATATGATAGAAAATAACGAAATTGAACGAATTCTCGATAAATTAGAAAACTTAGAAGATGAAGTATTGGCTGTTGAACTCCTCAAGGAGTTCAACAGTGCTTCTTCTGAGCTTGGAAAGTTACTTCTCAATCTAGACAAAAAGCTGATTCATGATGACTGGAAAAGTCTATGCGATAAAGCTCAAGCAAGGCTGGATCAGGTTGTAAAAAAAATAAATCAATACTGATGTTTTAAGGAAATCGATGGCTAATCTTAAAAACTCAAAAACTCAAAATGTTCCACCAAATGTTTCAGAAGAAGAGGCAGTAGATCAGGATTGGGAATTCGAAGCAATCCTTCCAAAAGTGAAAAACGAAGAAGATCACAAAAATTCTGAACCCCAAGTAAAGAAGACTCATATAATTGGTAGGAGACAACAAAGCCTAGCTCTTGATCAATCTGCTGTTCCTAGAACTAAAACTCGATCGGCGATGGCGCTAGAAATTCAGGAAGCTGAAGAGGATGCTTTGAAAGACGAGTATAGTTTTGCTCCCTTACCTAAGAGAGCAATCGCCTTTGTCCTGGACACCATTTGGTTGGCCGCCATTTTGTTTGTTGTTAAATTCTCGTCCCCGTTATTGCGAAAACTTATTCAATATTTCATGGACAATTATAAATTAAAATTTATGATTTCTGAACCAATCGTTATGAATGGCATTGTGGGAATCAGTGGTTCCCTTGCGCTTTTTTTCTTAATAGTTATACCAGTCGCTTTTTTTAATACTAGTTTAGGAAAAAAAATATTGGGCCTAAGAGTTCGCGGTAATGGAAAATACACTCTTTCAATTTCTCAAGCTTTTAAAAGGGAACTTATAATGAAGCCTTTGAGTATTGTCATTCTCGCAGGTTTTATAACACCTTTTATTTCTAAAAAGCACTTATCTATTCACGATATGTTGTCTGATACACTTGTGATCGAGGACTAATAATTATTCGACAATAAGTTTTTGGATAAAATCTGATTGAGATGAAACTGCATCTAGAGCAACTTCCTTATCTATAAATCCCTTTTGAAATAGATGCATGATGTGTTGATCAAAAGTTTGACCACCATTGGTTGATTTTCCCTGACCTTGTGAGAGGATTATTGGAATACGATTGATATCATCTTTTCCAGCAATACAATCTCTGATACCTGCTGAGGTTACCATGATTTCTTGAGCAATGACGGTGCGACCATTTTTTCCTGGAAGCATTCGTTGACCAATAATTGCATATAAATTTTCAGCCAGTCTTTTTTTCACTTCGGGTTGTTCATGCGAGGGAAACATTGAAATAATTCGACCAATAGTCGTAACTGTATTTGTGGTGTGTAGTGTAGAAAAAACGACATGACCTGTTTCCGCTGCTTTTAGCGCGATATTGGCCGTGATTGGATCACGCATTTCTCCAATCGATATAACGTCAGGGTCCTGTCTTAAAGCAGAACGAAGACCACTATTGAAGTCTTCGGTATCCTTTCCTACTTCGCGTTGAGAAATACGAGACATTTTCTGAGGGTGTAAATATTCAATTGGGTCTTCAATACTAATAATATGTGATCCGCTATGTTCATTGATGTGATCTATCATCGCGGCCAGAGTAGTACTTTTTCCAGATCCGGTTGCACCTGTAACTAAAATCATTCCCCTCTTTTGAAGAGCGATGCGTGAGATAATACTAGGCATATCAAGAGAAGCCAGGGTTGGTACTTGAGTATTAATCACTCGTAATACAATCCCGAATACTCCAAAATATCGAAAGATATTAAAACGCACACGGCAAAGGTTATCAATGCCAAAAGCTCCGTCAATTTCAGTTTTTTGACTTAGCTCTGCAGAGTGACTTCCATCTGCCAGCAAAATTTTCATGATATCATTGATATCTTCAACCGAGAATGTCTTTGTTTGGATAGGTACCAATTCACCTCTTATTCGCAGACAGGGAACTTCATTAGTGCGTATATGGATATCACTGGCATTGTGTTGAATGGCAACAGTAAGCAGGGATGATAAATTTTTTAAACTAAAGGCCATGATCGTTCCCATGTGTTGTCATCTAGTTTATTATCGAATGATAATGAAAAAAAATAAAGTTCTAATTATCCGCTTCTCGAGTTTCGGTGATATCGTTCAGTGTTCATCAGTTATTGAGCTTATTTGTCAGAAATTTTCTAACAATATAAGTAAAAATGAAATTCATTGGGCCACACGAGCTGATTTTGAATTTTTAGTTAAGCTCAACTCAGAAATAGATCAGGTATGGGCCTTTGAAAAAAAATTGGGTTTAAAAGGACTTTTGAAATTTGCTCTATTACTTCGCTCTGAAAACTTTACTCATGTCTACGATGCTCATAATAATTTAAGATCAAATATCATTAAGTTTTTTCTGATGGCCAGACTGAACAGGCCTCTTATGGTAACCCGTGCAAAAGATCGTTGGAAGCGCATTTTACTTTTTAATTTTAGAATAAATAAATTTCCTAAGCCATTTAAAGGAATTGAGTCCTATCTTGATCCAATCTCAAAATGGGGAGTTTTGCGCCTTAGTGATTCTCGTTTTGTAAAATGGGTCTTCCCATCAGCAGTAGAAGAAAAAATAAATTCGATAATTAGTACTAAACAAATAATTTCTCTTGTTCCATCTGCAGCATGGGAAATGAAGCGCTGGCCGCTTGATCATTGGAAAAAGCTTATAAAACTTTTACCAGAAGCAGACTTTGTGGTCTTAGGGGGCAAGGAAGATAATCTCTTTTGCCAGGAGCTTGCCGATCTGGATCCATCAAGAGTTCAAAATCTTGCTGGAAAATTATCGCTAGTGGAGAGTTGTCATCTTATCCAAAAATCAACATTAGTCATTTCAGCCGACACAGGTCTTTTACATGTTGCAGATGTACTTGGTGTTAAGGCCTTATCCCTCATGGGGCCAACGGCGTTTGGCTTTACTATGAGCTCTAAAATAAAAACCCTTGAAGTAAATCTTCCCTGCAGGCCATGTTCTAAAGATGGCTCTGGTAAATGTTCACAGGCCATCTGGCAGCGTTGCATGGTGGAGATCGCGCCTGCTATGGTTGCGAGTGAAGCCCTGAATTCGATTCGTGGGTAGTCTTCCTCATTTCCCATAATAAATGACTCAAATAAGGTCTTCTGGTTTCCTTGGTAGCAACCATCAAGAGCTTCATAATTTTTAAGCTGGTGGGATTTGAATAGAGAAGAATCAATAACTCTTGAATATAGTTGGTACTCAAGGTGATATAATTATCTGTTCCAATTCCCAACTGAACTCCTTTTTTTTCCCACCAAGAAAAGGGATGGTCTTTATAATCGGGAAAACACCCGGTTAATTTTAAATTGGAAGAGGGAAGTGCTACGAGTGAAACTTTTTTATTGATCATTCGATTTAAAACATCGTGTTGATAATGCTCAATTTCTCTCGCCGTATGAAATTTAGTTTTTAAAAATTTTACTTTCTCTGCTTCGGTAAGCAAGCTTCCGCCCAGAATTTTATCGCGCACTTCAACTTCACGCCATTCCATATCCATGATTTCAGCATGCTCAAAACCCTGGGGATCAAGACCCTGACCTTGCTGATTCATTTCAATAATTCGCTGATAGAGGCGGTGAAAATAATAGTTAGGATTAATCCCTAAACTTAGTCCGTGTTCCAGCGTATCAATATGCCAAATATTGAGAGCATTATCTACGGCCTGAACACCTAGTCTTAAAATTTTCCAAGTCTCACCATGGTGAGAACGGATTCTGAATCCTTGATATTGTAAACGTCTAAGACCTGGCTTCATTTCGAAGAAATGCTTTTTTTTGTAGAGTTCACGTTCATCTCCAACAGTATCGACTTCCGAGAGCACTTCTTTTAAAAATGGATATTTTTTGAGAATATCTAATATAGATAGAACCTGATCTTCGAAATGTTCTTGCTTGGAAGTGTATTCGGTTTGGTCGAAGAAATTGGGCTCTTTCCTAAAACTTGGAGAGAGAACAAAATTAAAAAATGGGTTTTCTTCCTTAAATTTCATGAATCCCTCATAGAGCCCTAGGACCACGTCATCTTCAGTGAGGTTTTCTAGGCCAGGAATTTGTTCATCACTCAAGCCTGTGGAGCGAGAAAGAGTAAACTTTAATCTTATTTTTCCAACATTGTACTTAGAGTAAAGATCTGAGGCCATGTGGTAAGCAGCTTCAACATGAGTCTGACGGTCTATAAGAATCAGTTTTGGAAGGTAGAGAATTTTTAAATATGTCTTAAAGAGTTCGCCTTCTTTAAGTCTAATTAGGCGATCTACGTCTTCAACCGAATTAATTGGAAGAGAAAGATCCCCGTAAACTTGGGCGATTTTTTGATTGTAAATTTTGCTGTCAGGACCATCTAATAATTTTTTTAATCTTGGATAAATAAAATCAGCACTTAAAGATCCAGTTAGGTGAATATGTTCTTCGTGATATGGTATTGGAAATTCCTTGAAGAATTCAAAAAAAGCTTCAGAAAAGGGATGGCCCAAAATAGTTGAGATATCGACTTCATTACTTTGAAATCCATTGAGCAATTTTCTAAATTCAACAAGAGACTTATCGACCAATTGATTTTTTTTAAGAGCTGGATTAAAGCTCAGGAGCTCCAGGGTGTCATTGATTGTTACCCCGTTCGTTTCACTAATAATATCAATCAGAGCCTGTTTAACGTCTTTGATAACTTTTTCTTTTTTAGTAAACATTTGCATTTCCTTTATTTCTTATGGGCAATCACTACTTCATAAGCTTCTTGAATTTGATTAAATCGCTCGATTGCCTTACTCTCTAAAATTTTTGGTAATTTTTGAGAAACAATTTTATCAGGGTGTTTGATAAGAGCAATTTTTTTATATATTTTTTTAATATCTTCAGTGTTTTTTTGCAGATTTATCCCCAAAATTTCACAAGCGGTGTCCACGTCTTTTTTATTTTTAAGCCTGGGAATCGGCGTGAGCATGGATGCATAGTTGAGCATGAGAGTAAGCTCTTCAAAGAGCTGGGAAGGACTTTTGGCCCAAAGATTTGCTTCTCTTTTGGCAATCACCTCGCTCGCTTCTTTAATCGTTTCTTCCGAGTACTGGTTTATCACGATGGCTTCACTGAAGATGCGGTCTTCTTTTAATTCTTTTTTTAAGCTAACAACCATTAACAGTTTAATTTGGAATGCCAATGCAAGCTCAGTTGAAGATATTCCTAATTTTTTGGCAATTTTTTCGAGTATATAATATTTTTTTTCCCGAATTTCTTCAATTAACAGGAAAAAAATCAATAGAGTGACCAGATAATTTTTGAGTGCGGTCTTAGAGGCACGGTGTTCAGGTGTTAAAAAACGTAAATAATTTCGCTTCTCACACAAAAGAATAAAGGCATTCACCTTTGTATCGGCCAATGTATAGGAATAATTTTTTGTAATATCGTGCTGGATTTCTTTTAAAAATTCTCCGCCACCCCACTTGGTTTCCTTATAGATTTGCTCGATTTCTTTGGAGGGGGGGGGGGATTGGGATTCATCTCTATGGTTAGCTCTACGGTTAGAGTTTTCATCATAATCGTCTCGTGGGTATCTTGCGAATTGACTGGATTGAACATCGCCTTGCAGGCCATACTGGGCCCGAAGTCTTTCTTTTTGTCTTCTAATCATGGCATCAATATCACTTTCATGGGTGTATTGACCAGGAAGCTTCTTTTTTAAATATTTAAAAAAGATCGGTCCCAATACACGAAAAGTAATCGCAATAAAAATAAAACTAAAAATCACACGGATGATAATATCTTTATGTATAAGCATAAATTATAGTATCATTAAACTAGTCATAAATTAAAATTTCGAGTGGGTATCATGTTTAGCTGGTCAATAAAAGAAATAGAATTACCTTTGAAGTTTACCTGGAGTATTTCACGAAATAGCTCAGATATTAAACGTAACTTTATTATAGAAGTAAGAAATGGATCACTCAAGGCCCATGGGGAAGTTGCTTTCAATGTTCGTTATGGAGAGTCGAGGGAATTGATTCTGGAAAAATTTGAAGAATTTAAAGCAGCAGCTCCTCAAGATTTTACAGGCGTGGAAAGTTTGGTGTCTTTTTTAGAATCTATGGATCTTCCACAGTCTCTTAAGTTTGGGATTGAATCGAGTTTTGTTCATTATATATCAATTTTGTCAGGTAAAAGTGTTGCTCTCTTGATGGGGACCAATGTCGTCAGTAGCGTGAAAACTTCATTTTCCATTCCAATTATGGAAGTAGGGAGTGTTGAAGCTTTTATTAAGGATAATAACTTGAAACGTTTTTCGGTTTTAAAAGTTAAAGTCAACCGCGACAACGCTCATGATTTTTGCCAGGAAGTCCTGAGACTCACCGACGTGCCACTACGAATTGACGCTAATGAATCTTTTGAGAGTGCAGCAGATACTTTGAAATTTTTAGAAAACTTTTCTAATTTATCTAGACTTGAATTTTTAGAGCAGCCTCTACATAGCAGTCAGCATGATGAAGCCCTTGAGCTAAAAAAACACAGTAAAGTTTTTTTAATGGCAGATGAATCAGTGACGAAAGAAGAGATCAATGAATATTTCCTAGAGCGCTTTCATGGCATCAACGTTAAAATGATGAAGGCCGGCGGATACTTGAAAGCTGTTAAGCAATTGAGACAGGCAAAACTCTTAGGTTTAAAAACAATGCTCGGTTGTATGATTGAAACCAGTCTCGGAATTTCCAGTGCCTTGAATATTTCTGGAGGAGTAGATTTTTTTGACCTTGATGGATGTCTTCTCATTAAAGAGGACCCCTATAAACTGATCAGCGAAGAAAATGGAAAAGTTTTTTATTCTTATATCCAGTGATTAAAAATACAATCTGAAATCTAAATCAAAACGTTCATAATTAGCAGAATTTTTGGCATTCAATAATTTTTGGGCCGAAAGATTTAATTCACATGGAATATCCATTTTTTTCATTTTGTACAATTCAACACTCGAAAATCCAATTCCTACGCGTCCCCATTGATTGGTTGAAAAGGTATTTAGTTCTAAAACGGATTTTACTTTAGGGTCGAGTGCCCCGTAATGGCCGGAACCAGTTTCGCTATAGATGAAAGATGAATTAAAATTTAACCATGAAGTTGTATTATAAGTAACACTTAAGGTTGAATCTACTTTATTCCCCAACTTTTCTGTCATTAATTCTTTATTTTTACTGAGTGGCATATCAGGATCGTCAGTTGTACGAAGAAGTTTTTTTGTAGCAAACTGGTATGTAAAGCGAGTTTTCAAGTCAAATTGAAGAACATTGTCAAAGAATGAAACTCCGGCCATTGATTCTACGAAAGCATCATATTGTCCGTCCCCAGTGGAGACATCTTGAAGAGAATCAGGATCATCAGCGGTGCCAGTTGGAAGAACAACACCACCAGCGATTGCAAATCCTTTATCGTAAAAATCAGTCAAACGAAAAATTCCACCAAGCTCTGTATCTCCAAGAGCGTCTTTTTCCCAAGAGCCAAGTGCTTTATAGCCATAGTAATTTACAACTAAGGATTGCAAGAGTTGCTCGTTTGTTTCTGGAAGTTGCAATGTTAATTGCTTAACAAAAGTTGAGATTGCCGTATTTGTCGGAGCATTTTGAACAGCGGCTTGAATGGCGGCGAGATTACTTTTTTGAGTCTGGTGAAAAGTTACATTCGTTTTGATATGATAAATAGGTAGTGAACCATAAAGCGTAAAATGATCAGTCATTCCTCTGGCCAGTCCCAAACCTTGAGCACTGACTTGAGCATAAGCTTCTGCCGAAAATTCGCCAAGAGAGAATTGATTATAGGCATCTGGTGAAATAACTTTTAATTCTTGAAAATAAGTTTTTAAAGCACTATTAATATTTTCGAGTTTATTTGAACTAAAATTTTCTTTAAGTGCCAAAGAATCATCTTGGTTATTTGAATTGTATCTTGATTCTATTTTTGAAGTCATGACTTGCTTCAAAACAAACATGTCCACCCCCTTAGGAAGAGTGTCATAGCTAGTTGCAAACGACGAAGTCGCATATAAGCTAAGGCCAATCAAGCGGAGTTCTTTTTTCATATGTATCGATAATAAAGTGGATTTTAATTTTTGTATGATTAAACTTATTTAAGTGAAAAATCTACAAGCTCCGTAATGACACCAGTCTTTTATGCTATATCTAGCTTATGAAAATATTAAGTAAGTTTACAGTTTTGGCGATGGTGGTGATGGCACTTTCATCATGCGGAAGAGAGAAGCTAACTCCAATATATCAAACTGTTACAATTAATCAGTTAAAAAAAGATAAACCGATAAATTTCTCTTACCAAATTGATGACACCCAAATTGATGAATATGCTAAAAATGCAGCTAAATTCCCATTATTCGGGAAACTTTTTCAGGCCATAGCTATTGTTCTAGCTAATTCCTCAATTTCCAACTCCGGCGGACACGATCTTGAATTAGCAGCGGTAGATGTGGACTTAAGCACCCTTTCGGCCATCGATTTTGATCTAATTCAGCTTATTAATCTCGACTCTTTAATAGTTTCAGTAAGAAATGCCAAAAGCCGAGATTCCCTTACTTTTATTGATAAATTAGAAATCCATTTGAAACTCGATAGTCCGATTGAAGGGCCGCCAGTCGATGCCGACGGGTACTCTACAATCGTTTATTATGACCGCGCAAAGGATTCTCTGGATTGTGATGGACGTTGTATTAAACTAAATCTCGCCAGCATAGATTGGAAGAAGCTTTTACAAACAAATAAACTTGTTCACCTCCGGCCTAAATTAGTCATAAATTCAGTTCCACTTAGCACGATGAAGCTAGCGGGTTCGATCGACTTTAGTGTAAAATTCAATCTGGGATTTTAACTAGGGACACTCATGCGCATTGGATTTGAAGCTAAGAGGGCCACTCATAATTTTAGAGGCCTAGGAAATTACTCTCGCGGATTAATCGAAGGGATTTTAGAGTATCAACCTTCTGAAGAATTATTTCTTTATTCACCACCTATTAAAGATAAAAAAGGACAGGAGTGGGTTAATTCACTTTCTGGCAAGGTCGTTTTAAAATACCCTCAAACATTTATTGAAACCAAATTCTCAACACTATGGAGAAGTTTTCTATTAGCAGAAGAAATTAAAAAAGATCGATTGGATATTTTTCATGGGCTCTCGCATGAAATTCCATATCGCTTAAAAGGCCCCATGCCTTTTAAAAAAATTGTGACCATGCATGATTTAATCTTTCTTCGATATCCAGAATTTTTTCCTCTTGTCGATCGTATGGTATATCACCAAAAATTTAAGTATGCTTGCAAGCACTCAGATATTGTTATTGCAATTTGCGAACAGACCAAGGAAGATTTAATAAAATTTTTGGGTGTTGATGAAAAAAAGATTGTGGTTCATTACCAAAGCTGCTCGCCTATTTTTTACCAATCACGAGGCGAGACCGAATTAGATGCCATCAGAGAAAAGTATAAATTACAAAATCCTTATATTCTTCACGTTGGCGCTTTTGAAGAAAGAAAAAATCAATTAAACCTGCTTCTTGCTTACGCTCAAATTGCTGACAAGATTGAAGAGGATCTGGTCTTTATTGGACAGGGAAAAAAATATAAAGATAAAGTTAAGGCACTTGTTAGTGAATTAAAATTAAATCATCGAGTTCATTTTTTAAACTCTGCTCGATTTGATGAATTGCCTGCTATCTATCAAGCGGCCCGGGTTTTTTGTTTTCCCTCTTTGTTTGAAGGATTTGGTATTCCAATTGTGGAGGCACTTTTCTCTAAGACTCCAGTTATTACTTCTTTTGGTTCATGCTTCCCTGAAAGTGCAGGGCCGGATTCTCTCTTTATTGACCCACTTTCACCCTCAAGCATTGCCAACGGGCTCTTGAGGCTTATTGGTGACCAAAATCTTCAAAATCAAATGAGTGAAAGAGGCCTGGAGTTTGTCCAACGCTTCCACCTTTGTTCGACTACTGGCCATTTGATGGATATTTACCGTCAAGTATTAGCATAAATTAAATAAAGGGAATATTTTTCCGATAGGTTAGCAAAACTTCATGGTTGAGGTTTTTGTAGTTTTCAAGGAAGAGTAATGCGCGTTTCGACCAACGTTCAATCCATGGTCGCTCAGAGGTATGTGCAACAGCATACTGAAGAGCTGGCACGAGAAGATAGTCAACTATCTTCAGGGGAGAGAATTGTCCGTTCAGCGGATGATCCGGCAGGACTCGCGATTTCAGAAAAAATGAAATCAATAATCAGAAGTAATTCACAAGCAGAGCGAAACACCAACGATTCAATTTCTCTTTTACAAGTGGCCGAAGGCGCACTTAATACGATGCAAGGAATTTCAACTCGACTAAGAGAACTTTCGATGCAAGCTTCGAGTGATACTGTGTCTGATATGGATCGGAGTATTATTGACAAAGAATTTCAACACCTAAGTCTTGAAGTTGAGCGCATTACGGCCGCAACAAGTTTTAATGGCAATAATATTATTAAAAGCAAGGAGAGTATTTACGATCTCCAAATTGGAGTAAACGCTGATAAAAATATAGACCAAATTCATTATGATATGGGAAAAATAATGGATTCAAGCAATAACTTTGGAATTTCAGGAATCAATGTTCGTTCTAAAGAATCTGCCCAAAATTCATTGTCTGCTCTTGATAATATGATGTCTGAAATCAGCGGAAGTCGTGCTCAGCTAGGAAGTATGAGTAACCGTATGAATTCGGTTATCCAAAATTTACAAGTTTCCAAAGAAAATATATCAGAAAGTAATTCTAAAATCCGTGACGCTGACATGGCCCGCGAAGCTGCCAATAGAGCAAAAATTCTAATCTCTCAATCTGCAAGCTTGGCCCTGCTTAAACTCTCAAACGATCAGCCAGCTACAATCTTAAAACTTGTAAGCTAAAAATTAGTTACAGGGAAATGAAAGGGTGAAGCTCGTGCCTTCAAGTAATTTGCTTTGGACTTTTATTCGTCCATCGTGCTTTTGGATAATATGTTTTACGATAGATAGCCCTAGTCCAGTTCCTTCTATTTCAGATGATCTTGACGAGTCGACTCTAAAGAAACGCTCAAAAATACGATTAATCTGATCTTCAGGAATTCCCACTCCATTGTCTTTGATCACTAAGTGATCCCAGCCATCTTCATGGTGACTTCTTATCGTAATCACTCCATTGTGCTCAATATACTTTAAAGAATTATCAATTAAGTTAAGAAGAACCTGCTCAAATAAATGATAGTCTACAAAGAAAACTTTTTGATCCAGTAAAATATCAAACAGAATTTTTTTATTAGGATAATTTGTTAATAAATCTTGAGTTAAATAAGTCAGCATCTCTTCGATGTTGACAGACTCTTTAATAATATCTTTTTTTGATTCAACTGAAGATAAACGAAGAAGGTCATTAAAGAGATTGATAAGTCTTCTGGTATTATTGTCTATTTTAACAAAATACTGGGCAAAACGAGATTCGAAATTATCTTCTTTTAATAAGGCTTCTTTTAGATTTTGCATTTGGCCATTTAAGATAGTGAGGGGGGTTCTAACTTCATGAGAGAAATTAGAAACAAAATCTTCACGCATTTGGTCTGCCATTTTTCTCTCTGTTACATCATGAAGAAGGCAGAGGTAGTTACTTAGATTATCTACGGGGAAAACCTTGAGATCGAAAAAAGTTTTGTGAGGATCTTGTAATTGATTAAAGGTAAAATAACTTCTTCTCGAAGTACGTTCTTGGCCTATCGAACTTTTTAAAAACTCTTGAAATTCCAGATTTCTGGTAATTTCAATGAGGGGAAATGGTAGTTTTTGATCAGCAAAATCAAAGAGAGCACCGAAGGCCTGGTTGACGTAAATAATCAAAAGATTTTTATTCAATATGCAAACGGGGTCTTCAAGGGAGTCAAGGAGCCGTTTATATTTTAAATTCTCTAATTCAAATGCCTCTTTTTGTTTATTGAAAGCAACGTCTTTTCTAATAATACTTTCTTCAATTTCTGCCCATGATAAATCCTCGTCTATTGCCGAAGAGCGTATTTTTCTTAAGAGACTTCTCGTGGGAAGAGCGTAGCGCTTAACATAGATAAGATTTAAAATAATCGCGGCAATCCAGACAATGAGAAATTGAATAGGTTTAGAATTTTCTTTAAAAAGAATAAATGTAATGAGAGCTAAGACAATTAGAAAAATTGCTTGAAAGAAAAGTATTCTTCTGTAGCGGATCTCAGTCATGAGTTATGACTCTATAACCGATACCTCGAATCGTTTCAATTATGGAAGCATATTCACCTAGTTTTTTCCTAAGACCAAAAATATGAGTGTCGATCGTTCGGTCTGTGACGTGCACAGGACCATCCTGGATATATTCTACCAATTGATTGCGTGTGAGAACTTTTCCGGGAGAAAGAAGAAAACAGCAAAGGATTTTATACTCAGAAAGTGTCAGTTCCAAAATCTGGTTGTCTATCCAAACTTTACACTGATCCATATCGAGTACTAATTCTTTAAGGCGAAGAATGTTTTTGTTTTCTTCAGTGCGGATACTTAGTTGACGTCTTCTCAATAGAGATCTCACGCGTGCCTGAAGGATGGCGTGATCAAAAGGCTTCGTCATATAATCGTCGGCGCCAGCGTCAAGACCTTCTACAATTTGTTCTGGAGTGCTGAGAGCAGTGAGCATTAAAATCGGAGTGGTTTTAGTCGTGTTGTAAAATCTTATAAATTTACAAATTTCTAAACCATTCACTGACGGCAGCATGCGATCGATAATAAATAATTGAGTATTTTTCGATTCACTGCTTTGAATATAATCCAATGCTTTTTTTCCATCAAAAAAAGGAATTGTAGTAAAACCCAAATTAGCTATTTGAGATTGGATCAATTCACTAATTTCCGATTCATCTTCAATGATGACAATTTTTTCAGCGTCCATAAGTTAGTCCTTTTTGCCTGTTTTAAATTCAGGGTTGTGACGAATATCTGACCCTGACTCTAAAAAGATAACATCTTCTGCGATATTCTTAGCATGATCGCCGATTCTTTCAAGATTTTTTGAAATCTTGATAATATTATAACCTTCATCAAATCCCATCTCATTATTTTTAATCTGGTTAACATGATGACGTACTATATTTTGATTTAGTAAGTTAATTTCTTGATCGTATTCAATGACATCTGTAGCAAGCTTGATATTGCTTCTCACAAATGAATCCAGAGCATTTTTTACCATAATATTAACTTCGAGTGCCATGTTTTTAATTTGGAGAATCTCTCTTCCAATAGACATGTACTGACGCTTGATTTTAAGTGCTTGGTCTCCCATGCGCTCGAGGTCAGCATTGATTTTCATAACTGCAATTGCAGTTCTTAAATCTTTGGCCGCAGGACTTTTAAGTGCAATGTATTTAAAACAAGCATCATCAATTAACATATGAAACTCATTAATTTTTCTTTCTAATTCAAAAATTTCTTCCATACTCTTGTCGAGATTAAGAGCTCCTGAAAGTGAAGCCTCAACCAGGCTTGCCATTTTCAAAACATGATCTCTTAAATCTTTTGGTGAAATATCCATATAGTCCCCTGATTAGTTATCTTGTTATATTTATCCAAATCGTCCTGAAATATAATCCTCAGTTTGTTTTTCTTTTGGGTTGGTGAAAATATCAGAACTCAATCCATGCTCAATCATCTTACCGTAAACGAAAAACGAAGTATAATCCGAAATTCTAGCTGCCTGTTGCATGTTATGGGTCACGATAATAACAGTGTAATCTCTTTTAATTTCATCCATAAGTTCTTCAATCTTGGCCGTCGCAATAGGATCTAAGGCAGAAGTAGGTTCGTCCATTAAAAGCACCGGAGGATTAATGGCCAGCGCGCGAGCAATGCAAAGGCGCTGCTGTTGGCCACCCGAAAGAGAGGTTCCAAGAGAGTTCAATTTATCTTTTACTTCTTCCCAAAGGGCTGCCTTTTTCAAGCAAGTCTCTGCAACTTCCATCAGTGTAGAGCGTTTAGTAATTCCCTGAAGACGAAGGCCTATGACTACGTTATCTAAAATACTAAGAGAAGGGAAGGGATTGGGTTTTTGAAAAACCATTCCAATTCTTTTTCTTACGTCGACCACATCGATTTTTTTATCGTAGATATTTTTTCCTTCAAGCAAAACTTCACCAGTAACTTTTGTTCCTTCAATTTCTTCATGAATGCGATTGAGGCAACGTAGATAAGTTGATTTTCCACATCCTGAGGGGCCAATGATCGCAGTGATGGTACGTTCGGTATATTGAACGCTGATTCCTTTGACCGCTTGAAAGTCTCCAAACCAAGCCTCGAGGTTTTTAGCTTCTAAAATAATTTTACCAGACATATTAGTATCCTTTTTTTTCTTTTATTTTTGTAAGTACATATCGCGCAAAGATATTCATCGAAAGAATCAAAATCATCAAAACAAAGGCCCCGGCCCAAGCTTGTCTTTGCCAGTCTTTAAAAGGTGAAATGGCATAAGTATAAATTTGCACAGGAAGTGTCGCCATTGGCTCCTTCATGTTAAAACTTAAATACATATTTCCAAAAGCGGTGAAAAGCAGTGGTGCTGTTTCTCCGGCCGCTCTTGAAATGGCCAAAATAATTCCGGTGAGAAGATTTGAAATGCTGCCCTTTAAAATAATAAAGAGAATAACTTTCCAGCGAGGAAGCCCTAAGGCAAGGCCAGCTTCACGGATATGATCAGGAACTAATTTTAAAATTTCTTCAGAAGTTTTAATAATAATTGGAAGCATGATAATGCTTAAGGCAACTCCCCCGGCAAGAGCGGAGAAGCTTTTAAGAGGAACTACCACCATTAAATAAGCAAATATTCCTATTACGATTGATGGAATACCACTCATTAAATCAACAGTAAGTCTTAAGGTTTTAGATAATTTACTTTTTCTAAATTCGTTTAAATAAATCCCACAAGTCACTCCGATCGGCACAGCGATTAGGGCCCCTAATAAAACAATATAAATTGTTCCCAATATTGCATGTTTCATCCCGCCACCAATTTCTCCTACTGGTTTTGGAAGTTCTGTGAAAAAGCTTAAGTTAAGAGAGCTTGCTCCTTGAACAAAAACGTACCGGATAACCATAAAAAGTGGAACAAGCACTGCGACTGCACTCAAGACAATCAAAATGGTGAACAGGCGATTTTTAATGGCCCTATAGAGCCTATAATTTAAATGGACTCTCATTTATTTAGTCATCCTATTTTAGAAAAATTCTTCACAATACTTTTAGCGAAAATATTTGAAAGAAAAGTAATGAGAAACAATAAAAGGGCCAAGTAACATAAAGAAGCCACATGTAATGGAGAACTGGCATCGGTATATTCATTGGCCATAACAGATGCCATCGTCGCAGCTGGAGCGAATATAGATTTTGAAATAATTGGAGAATTGCCAATCAACATGGTTACTGCCATCGTTTCTCCTAATGCGCGTCCTAAGCCTAAAACAACCGCACTGCTGATACCCGAGGCAGATGGTGAAAGCACTGCCATTTTTATCATTTCATATTTTGTTGAGCCAAGAGCATAAGAAGCTTCTTTTTGGTGTTGTGGAATTAGTTCGAAGATTGAACGGCAGATAGAAGAGATAGTGGGAACAATCATAATTGATAAAACAAGGGAAGCCGTTAAGATCCCAATCCCGAAACTCGGTCCATTGAAGAATGGCAAATATCCAAAATAGCTTTTTAAAAATGGGGCGAGAGTCGATTTAACGAAAGGTGATAAATAAAATATTCCCCACAAACCAAAAACGATAGAAGGAATTGCCGCCACCATTTCAACTAAAAGCGAGATGATATGTGAAACGCTTTTAGGGAGATACTCTGTAATGAAAAGTGCCGCTAAAATACTTACAGGTGCCGCAATTAAAACAGCAATAAAAGAAGTGACCAGCGTCCCAAAAATAAAGGGTAAAGCGCCATATTGATCTTCTACTGGATTCCATTCTGTTTTGAAAATAAAGTTCAGGCCATTTTGCTTGATCGAGGGCCAGGCGGCCTTGAATAGAACAAATATAATAAAAAGAAGAAGGCCTATGACCAGCAAGGAAATAAATCTTAAGATGTAGAAGAGGAGAGCGTCTTGGGTCTTAGAATTCAGTTTTAGCATGGATTTATAATCGACAATTTTACTCAGAAATTAAAGGGAGTTTTGTCAGGATTTGGTTAAGATTATGGGGGGAAAGTACCTTTCCCCCAAATAAGAATTGATTAATGAGCGGTTTGCGTAACATAAAGGCGAAAGCTTTTGTCTTTTGAGCGACGGATTGTGCATTTACCGCCTTCTTTGCTCTCAACCAGGAATTCATAGAACTCTGGCAGAGTATCTGCGACTTCAAGAACTGATTTTCCCTCATGTTCTCCAAAATCTACATATACCAGATCTTCTGCAATGATACCTGTCAGTGGACTTATATCCGGATTCGCCATTATTTCCCTCCCTAGAATTAATTGCTAAATATATTAGAAAGTGTTTCATGTCTGATTACTGTTTGAAAAGAAATTTATGCAGGAGGGAATTACTCCAATATTGGACTAAAAATTTTTGGTCAAATTAAAGCGTACTGAAGAAATTTTTGAAATAAAAAACGATCAATTTAAATTCTTGAGGGTACTGTTCGCCAATGAGCAAACGAATCAGGTCTAAGCTTTTATATAAAGATTCTGCTTTTCTAAAAGGCCGGTTGGTAATCATAGCGGCCACTGTATCCATTACTGAAATCATCATTGTTTCAAAACCAAAAATGGTATTGGGATCGTCTTTATCAGCGAGATTTAGCCTATTGGTTAGAGTGCTGTAGATATGATGATTCTCAATAATTTTTAAATGATTGGGAGGAAGAGGGACCCTACCTCTTAAAATATTAACCGAGAGCTGTGGGTGAGTTGATAAGAGTAATTTATCTTCGTCATCCAGGTTTTCCTGATTGTACTTATCAACGGGAATGGCCGACATACCAATATCTTTTAGATAGCTTGTTAAAAAGAAAAGTTCGATATCTTTATCTATATACATACGAGAGTTTTTCATGACCCCCAATAAGAATAATGTTGAGAGAAATGGTTGTGCAAAAATATAGTGATGGCCTTGCTTGATAAATTCTTTATAAAGGGCTTCGTGAATTTGAGGCTTATTAAAAAGAAAGGTCGCCAAATTTTTTGCACTCTGAACCTGAAGGTTTAAAAGATTATCGTCAGTAGGGTCTTCGTAAAGATAGCCCAAGTTTAGCGTTAAGAGATTCGTCTGGAGGCGAGCTTTAACCAGAGGATCACCAATAGAGAGCGAGCGTGTGACGTTTCTTAAATTTTCTTGTTGAGCAAATCGCAGTGATGTCCGGTCATCTTCCATTACAAAAAGATTCGCCAGTTTTTTTTGCAGCAATTCCTTTAGCAGTGAATTAGAGATTTCTGCTTTTTTATAAAGAACCACTTTAAAAAGACCATCTACTTGACCGTAAACATCGCAAGGAGACTCGGCAATAAAAAATATTTCCCTGAAAGAAATGGGAGTTAATTTAAAGTTTAATGAATTTTGTTCAAGAATATCAAAGGGATTCTTCATTCCATGATTATATCAGAGTTTAATTTTTTAAGAGAGGAAAGTGCCTCAAAAAGGACACAATTTTTAAGCTTTTAGAAGACCTCCATTCCCCTAGTGAAAAAGAATGATTTCAAGCAGATTCGTGAAAAACAAAATTATCCTGCTGTCCGAGTTCAAGGGGCTTTAAGATGGCTGCAGATAGAATTTCGAAAGATTTTTTCTAGGAGGATACGTATATGAACGGTGGACTGATGATGCACTCAATATCTCTAAAAGATTATCTGGGATCACGAGATCTTACTGAGCATTTAAAGCTGACTAAAGAACTAACTTTTCACTGGGCCAATTGGGACCAGACTTGTTTGGCCCAAAGAAAGCATTACAAAAATTTCAATAATAATTTTCATTTGATGAGACTTAACCAAACTCTTCAGGAATTAAAAACAAAACCTGTTTGGTTATGTAATAAAATAAAAGTCATCAAAAGTGATCTTTATTCACTGTATGAATCATATCTCGATAGCCGTTTGCGCTTAACATGGTTTGAGAGAAAAGATGAAATCCTTTTTTCATTTGATGGTGAACAAGGTCCTTATTATACGCTCACTTCTATGAAGTGGCTTGATAACGAACTTTATTCTAAATTCGTTATGAGAAAAATTCTCCTTGAGCAATACACTTTAAGATCTTTTAGACTAAACGCTAATATACCTCTCGTCTTTAAGCTCGATAATGATGTAAATGAATATGGTGACAAGGTCCAGATTCATCAACTTTCAGAAGTCGGATTTATTTTTAAGATTAAAGATAAAAACTTCCTTAACAAGATAATAAACAGCTCTATTCTTGAATTGAAAATACCTGTGAATCAGTATAAAAAAGTCAGTTCTTTAAAAGTTGAAGATGCCTTTAAAAAATTAGATGAACATCAGAATATTCTGGCGGGTGACTATCTGCTCTTTAAGATAGAGTCGCGGATTATCAATTTTTACGGGAATATGAATAATGCCAAACGAAGTTCCGATGAAGAGTTTTGTATTTTTGCTCGCTATGAAGATTTAGTTCCTCATGGGCATGAAATAGAATTGAAAAATATTTTCGCCCCGTTAGTAGAAAAAACAAAAAATTATTTTACCAAGAGCTTAGTTGAGTTTGAAACAAATAAAACATGGAAAAAAAGTGCTTAGAGATTATTTACTGGAATAGTCGATCTCTGATATATCCGCATGGATTTTATTTCATGCGAATATTTTTGACTCCGGGCCCGCTCAAGTTTAATTTCAGTAGTAAACGATCCGTTCCTAAAATTTGAAAGAGGGATTGGATTTCTTCTGGGGTTATGTTAGTCGGGGCATTTTTGAAGATTTTTAGAAGAGAGTTGGGAGTAACTAAAATTTTTACCATCTCCCATTGGCTTTTTGACAAGACATGAGTTTTGACCATGAAATCATTTTTAATCATTAGCAGATATTGAGGTATTTGAAAGTCAAAATCATCGTCTTCATTAGACTCGTTATCTTTAAGCGCGTAGAGAGAAGAGACGAGACAATTATAACTCAGCACTCTGGCAGAATTTACTAACTGAACTTTAAACTCTTCGCCCTTCAGCATTTCCATGAGCAAAAGACTATCGACTCCTAAAACTTGTTCCAAATGAAAAACTTCGCGAAAATTCCATTCAAAATCGGCAAGCTCTGAAAGAAAAAGATAATCTTCCTTTAAAGGATGAGTTGTTAGAAAATGGCTAAAGTCATTTCCATAATCGTCCAAATCTGAAGAACAAGAAGGATGAATCTTGATATAGTCGGAAGCTATACCAAAAAAATCTTCATCGCCTATAAGATAATTTATTGCGCGGTAAGTATTTTTTAGCGCCTCCGTAAGTCTCGCTTGGTAATCTTCTTGATAAACCTCCAGCGCCTGGAGTGCACTTAGTTTTGCACCATCTTTAATTTGTGCTAGTAATTCAACTTGTTCTAATGAATTTGGAGTTCTTACTAGATTCGCAAATTTCAGGTTAAAATCTTTCTGCTTCATGGATAATTATTCCAAATAGTCCTAAGTTCTATAATTTGAGCTTCCAGAATTTCAAAACTTGGAATATCTTCATCCCACTCAAACAAAGTGGGGATATTTTTTTTTCTATTCAAAACTTTTTTATAAAGCTCTATCAATTCAGGATAAAGAGGATTGGCGTGAGTATCAAAATAAAACCCATCGCGCTCACTGAAGCCAGCGAGATGAATTTCTTTAACACGTCCAATAGGTATGGCATTAATAAAATCATCAGAATTCAATTGGTGATTATAAGAATTTACAAAAATATTATTTAAATCCAAAAGCAGATCACAATCAGTAACTTTGGTAAGTTCGTTAATAAAATCCCATTCTGACATGGTCGAGTTTTTATAGTCGAAATAAGCCGAGAGATTTTCTAAGGCCAGCTTTCTTCCTAAAAAATTTTGAACTTTATCAATTCTCTCACCCAAGTGATGTAAATTTTCGAGGCTGTAGGCAAAGGGCAGAAGATTATGAAGATTATTATTTCTCTGTCCGGTAAAACAAAGATGATCTGAAATTTGAAAAGGCTCTATCTCATTATAAAATTTTTTTAGATCTTCGAGATACACCCAGTCAAAATCTTCATAGGATGCTATTGAAAGTGAGACTCCGTGACAAGAAATAGGATAATCAGCGCGAAGGGCCTCTAGGATTTTTCTAGGGCGACCTCTGGTCCGAAAATAGTTTTCACTAATAACTTCAAACCAACCAGCAGTTGTCGACGGTCTGGCCTCTAAGTAGCTGTAGTGGGGACTTCTAAGGCCTAAGCCAAAAATATTGGTCGAAATGCTCGGTGTATTCGTTTTCATCAATTGTATTTTTTCAGAGGTTTAGTCCATCGGCAATCTTAAATTAACTGATAAAAAGACTAAAGTATTATCATAAAGGTGCCGATAGATTAATTACAAAGAGAAAATGTTCAGTTACACGAGGGAGGTAGTCTCATGGGAGATAAGAACGACAGCAAGTCTAAGCACGGTAAAAAGTTAACAACAAAGGAGAAGAAAGCGCAAAACCATCTAAAACTGATGGAAGGATCGAAGGATCGAAATGCGACAACAACTGCGAATAATGTTGTAGCTACAGGTCAGAACAAAGACAAGAAAGCAGCTTAGAATTCTAACTTTTTTATTGAATGGCCGATTTGTGGAAATCGGCCTTCAATTAATTTTACAAAAAACTTCACCACAAAACTTTATGAAGATGCCGAAGAGTAATTTCGCAGTCCCAATTTCCAACACCATCTAAAAAATATTCCAAAAAGAATTGTCACTAAGAGCATATGTATGATCAGCGGTTTTGATTCTTCGAAACTCATAGAAAAAAGCATTTTAACGGGAAATGAAACAATTAAACCCAATGGAATGATCGTCGTAAGAAAACGCTTAAATTGACCTCTGAAAAGATCTACAGGTCTTTGCATGCATTGCTCGATTCCCCAGAATAATTCATCTAGGCCTCTCGAAGTATGAGTCCAAAAAACAGGAATCACAAACATCATACGAACAAGGTAATAAAGTCCTAATCCATTTAAAACAAATATTGCATAAACGATCAGTTGAAAAATAGTGATGGCACCACTGTACTTGCTAAAACACCACACCAGAATTGAGAAAGCTCCAAGCATATTGATGGCCGAATTAGCTGCAATATCTCTGAGAGAAAGAAAAAAGAGTGAAGAAACCGGGCGGACTAAATAATAATCGAGATCGCCTTTATTGATGTAGACCGGGAGCATCCAAATATTATTAGCTAAAAAAGTCATTATTAATGAATCGAGAAAAAGATAGCTGGCGACAAAAATCATCATTTGCTCTTCCGTCATTCCGGCCAAGAGGGACGTATGAAGATAGATGATTTTAAAAAAAAGAATATTGACCGCATAAAAAATGAAATCCATAAGAATTCTAAAAGTGAAATCTAATCTAAATTGCAGCGCTTTAATAAAAGAAAATCTTAAAAAATGAAGATAGAGTTTGGCGTATCTTTTCATGGACTTAAATCCCCACGCCGGTGTAGCGAAGATTGCCTCTTAGCCAGACTTTATTTGCCACCAATGAAATAAGACAAAGCCAAACAATCATTATTATTTGAGATTGGATCCATTCACCATAGTTCATGCTTCCCATTAAAATTCTCACTGGAGAATAAACCATCCCTTTAAAGGGGAGATAATAAAAGAGTTCCTGTGACCATTCTGGAAATAAAGTTAATGAAAGCCAGGCTCCGCTCAAAAGATTGATGATAAATCTTAAGAGAACAGACAAGGACCAAACATTATCGGCCCAAAAAGCTGTCATTTCCATAATGGCCTCCATTGCAAAAAAGAGAGTCGAGCCAATGAAAAGATTGATGGCAAAGCATAAAATATTTAGAGAGTGAAATTTATATTCAAGCGGCATTCCGATAAAAATAGCGAAAAATGCAAGGCCCACAAACAGTTGGAAGAGATGACTTAAAACATGCGTAATTTGCTGAATCCATTTAAATTGAAAGTAGGAAAGAGGATAAATAATATATTTATTTAAGCCACCATCGTAGATATCCTGATTAATGTTTAAACTTTGCAATCCATTGACTGTCTTTAAGGTCATTGGAGCTAAAAATGAATAAAGAATCATCATCTGAAAATTCATTCCACCAATGCTTGTATTTTTACTTCCACTAAAAATAGATGACCATAAAAAATAGGACAAACCCAGCTGACCGATTGTTGTTCCAAAAAAATTAATCCAGAAGGAAAAACGATAGGCGAGAATATTGCGCATTTCCATAAGAAAAACGGCCTTAAAAAGTCTCACGCCATCACTCCTTGGCGCAATATTTTTTCAATGATTTCTGAAATTTCAATTTCGGTCACACTCAAATCCAGCACATCATAAAGTTTTAAAAGGGAGCTAATTCGTTCACTAATGCCATTGCGACTAACGCGCTCTTTTATGATATCGCCGTTGACTAACGTCAAAATAATTTGTTTTTCGTTGGCGTATTTTGAAATAATATCTTTTAGAGGACCATCATAAACAATTGAGCCTTCTTTTAAAATAATAATCCTCTCACATAACGTTTCTATATCTTCCATATAATGTGAGGTGAGGATCATGCATGGATTATATTTTTGGCGGTAATCCAGTAAAAATTGTCGGACTGCTTTTTGGGCAGTTAGGTCCAATCCGATAGTAGGCTCATCCAAAAAAACCACTTGGGGATTATGGAGCAAGGCCGCAATTAATTCCACTTTCATCCGCTCACCTAAACTGAGCCGTCGAATTTGAACTTTAAGTTGATCCTTGATCCTCAATGTCTCAGCTAAAAAATTCAAGCGAGTGTGGTAATCAGCATCTTCTATTTGATAAATTTCTTTCAATAGCAAATAACAATCAAGGGCAGGAAGATCCCACCACAGAGACGCTTTCTGCCCCATAATAAGTGACATTTTTTTTCGGAAACTAATTTCTCTCTTCCATGGATCGTTGCCGAGCACCGTTATTTCGCCACTGCTGGAATGGATAATTCCAGAAAGAATTTTACTAAGCGTCGTTTTTCCGGCCCCGTTAGCACCGATCAGTCCAACAATCTCACCTTCGCGGACATTAAAGCTAATATTGTTTAATGCGTGTTTGGTGACTATTTTTCTTTTAAAGAGGGATTTGAGCGACCCTTTTAAACCTGGTTCTTTTTCATTTACCGTAAAAGTTTTTGAAAGATTTTTAACATGAATCATATAATCTCTAATTTTTTATGCACGAGTATTTCAAGAGGAGTGAGTTTGCATTGATAAACTAAAACCTCGACACCTTGACCAATGGCCTGTTTGAGAAGCCGGCAGTAAATCGGATCAAGTAAATTTTCTATTTTAAAAAACGAACAATCTTCTCTTTGGACAATAAAAAGCATAACAGTCCGAATGCCTTTTTCTTTTAAGTCTATTAGTTCCCGCAGATGTTTTTGTCCTCTTTCGGTAACTGAATCGGGAAAAAGGCAGTGGTCTTCATCATTGATTAAGGTGACGTTTTTCACTTCGACATAACAAGGATCAAGTGCTCCATTGGAGAGGAGAATATCAATGCGGCTCTGACCAATTTTTACCTCTGGCTTAAGATCGCTATAACCTTGAAGCTCCTTGATGGTTCCATTTTTAATGGCCTCAATCGCCAGTCCATTTGTTAAGCTGGTATTAATGCCTATCCAGGATTTGCCATTAAAAATCATTTCAAAGCTATAGGCAAGCTTTCTTGTCGGAGAGTTGTGGAAACTCAAGAGTGCCGGCCAGTTCTCGCCAAGGCAATTTTTCATCGATCCGGTATTGGCGGTATGGGCAATCACAATATCTTCACCGACCTGAATATCAGCGAAAAATCGCTTATATCGTTTGATAAAAAAACCGGAAATGAGAGGAGTTTTAAATTTCATAATGAACTTCTATTTTAGTAGAGTATTGAGTGCTCTATCAAGAGTATTATGGGCGCAATAATATTTAAAATAGTTTTAGAAAAAATGCTAAAATTTTTAGGTACGTTAATTGAGGACCTAAAATGAGTAAAACCTTAGTCGTTTCAGATAATGAAATTTTAAATCAGCTTTATGTGATAAATCTTGAAGTTTATTTAGCAACTGAAGTGGCGTT
>JAQTTZ010000156.1 GCA_028710485.1 Bacteriovorax sp.
TCTTAGGTGATTTTACAGTCAGCCCAACATATTTAATCCGTGTTTTTTTATATTGAATAATTTTAAACTGAAGATGAATCCCTTTAGCTGAAACTCTTGCTTTTGAACACAGGTAAATAAAGTGCAGCCGACTATAGGTTAAATTAGAACACCTTTCTCAATAAATGCAACTCGGATCGCTCCCCCCTTTAGAGAAATGAAACGCCTTCCGCGACTCTTGAAATATTTATTTCGGGATTTTTTACTAATACGTGGTTAGAATATTCGAGATGTCTTACTTAAAAAACGTTTAGTGATTTGAAAAAAACCAAACTAATGTTTTACTTTATTTTCACGGTCATCATTGGCGTTCCTTATATGTTAATGGCCTTGTAGTTATTCTATGAGCGAGATTATTCGAGCGTAGCTATTATGGTTTTTATATTTTTAGCGGCATTGCTAGTTTTATATTTATATGACTGGAAATATTTTTAAGGATTGAAGCTTCTTCTGCAAATATATCAACGAACTAAGAGATTATCTTCTATTCTAGCTGTAATCAAAGTGTAGGGATCTTTAATCGTAAGCATTAGATAAATTATTCCTCTCTTTTTAAATGCTAATATCGTTTAGTTTTCTTAGCGCCCTTGGGTTTTTTTCTACTCAAATTAATGTTACTTCTGAAAGTGATATTAAATGACAATGAGTTTACCTTCGCTAGGTTCAAGGAATGCGTTAGATAGTTTAAGATCTCTAGTGGCATTTTCAAAAGTGGAGTAGTCTATTTTCGAACTAAACTCTAGACACCTTATCATCGTGCGCACAAAAGGAACCGGATCATTTTTCATAGTTAATTTTTTAAGTGAACCTAGGTAGTCATCACGAAATACATTGGGAACGATTATTTTTTCTAAATTATGAGAGAAGAGAATTGAGTTCATAAAAAGTCTTGCAATTCTTCCATTGCCATCATTGAAAGGATGAACTTCGGCGATTAGAAACATAAGATAAATAGATTGTTTCAATGGATCTTGTAATAAATAATAATTTTCCAAGCCTTTCACCAGAGTTCCTATTACAGCACTTGGTTCAACAAATAATGTATTGCCCGCCTGGTTTCTTTTTTCTTTAAATTCACCAGGATGAGCGTGGGGGTGAGCGGACAGCAAAATTTTATGATGATGTTTTATGAGTTCAATAAAATGAGCAGGATCTTTAATCTTAATACCCATTAACGTTTTATTCGTTAACAACTGATAAGTTCCGAGTATGTCATGGGCATCAGGTCTGCTCTCTGGAAGTTTTCCTTCAAAGATAATTTCGACGGCTTCAGATATTTCAAACCTCGTTCCTTCGATATAGTTAGAAAAATACGCCTCATAGAAACATTGATTTTCAAATTCCTTTGGCGTAACAAATGTTTTTAGCAAGGATTTAAATTCATTTTCTTGTAGATATTTAAAGAGAACATCAAAGCGTTCAATGCGTACTGGATCGTAACTCATATTAAGATGCCTTGCTCTGGCCTCAGAAGTTAAGAGCACGGATGATGGATGAGTGTTCAAGATCGCAGAGATAATTTTATTTAATTTTCTAAATTCCGGTTCCATCGAGAGTTCAACTGACAAAGTTCGTGCAACATCACGGATCTGGTTAAGTGCTTCTTCACCATGGATTTGGCAGATTTGATCCAGCTTCTTTTCAATTTCTTTCTGACTTACGGACTTATTAGATATTGTTGAAGTCTTTGTTTGTTGAAGGTTTTCAAGAAAGGCCCTTTCTCTATTAGAAATGAATAAATCCCCCATGAATGAATTTGTTCCTTCGATATTCATGTCACTTTTCAGTGCGACAATAGTCAATCCTGATAGCTTTAGGTGTGTAGCGTTTCTGTAGCTAATAAAAAAATAATGATCACTTGTAGGTCTTGCTTCAAGTGCTGAGCGATGTGAAATAATAGCGCCAGGGAAAAAGGCCTTAATGATATTTAGGTGATTTCTAAGAATAATTCTCTCAGGAGTGTCTCCTAGGTTTGACGTATAAATTTTTGGGGCGAGCTTTCGCAATAGGCCTTCTTTAATAAGCCTGGCAATTTTGTATGAATTGTCCTTGTTGCCAATTACGATCTCATTGACTATCAAGGGATTTGCTAATTTATCGATCATAAATGTACTCTAAGTTGGATAGGTGCTAATAAAAAGTGTCAAAATAAGGATATATGCTAATAATAACAGATTAAGATGAATATTTAAACTTAAAATCTTCCTTTATGCTAATAAATTGACTGATAAATAAGATATTTGCTAATAAAGTACATAACTATTCGCTAAATAGATTGATTAAGAACTCTGGTAACTAGTTGAAATTATTGTTCCTACGTCCTTCCTCTAGACAGTACACTTTTAGTCGATTGGCTTCAGACATCAGACGTTTTGTCGGGAAAAAACATTACTACGTGGGCCAGACTGTTTCCCTTATCAGACGCGAATATAAGATTTGAAAATTTAGTAAACAATTCGACGAAAAAATCTACTGAGTTAGTTTTAATGAAAGATGATTTACTGGAACTTAAAATTTCTAAAAGACTATAGGTTAAATTAGAACACCTTTCTCAATAAATGCAACTCGGATCGCTCCCCCCTTTAGAGAAATGAAACGCCTTCGGCGACTCTTGAAATATTTATTTCGGGATTTTTTACTAATACGTGGTTAGAATATTTGAGATGTCTTATTTAAGATCGAAATTAGGCATAGCTCACTTGATACAAAATTAATATTGCTTAAAGATATTCAGGAATCTGATCAAAATAATCCAATTCTGGTGGTGCGCGTGGAGAGCTGGCATTTACTTCATGAACTGGCAGTCCAAGATGCTTTAAAATTTTTTGGCAAACATATCTTGAAGTGATAGTTGCAATAAGCTCTAGCTTCGTCCCACAATGGTCACAATAATTAACCTCGCATTTGAAAACATGCTTTAATAATTCTCCCCAAGCAGTCCGATAAACTTTCTTTTTAGTCTTCACTTTTTTAGGCCGGGCCATCGCTGTTATTACAGATCGCTTTTTATGTCTGGCACCAAATACGCCAATATAACGAATAAGATTTTGTCGTGGTGGAGGAATTAACGAGATGACTCTTTTAATAAATTGATCTGGGGTAAATTGTAAGTGTGTCGTTCCATCTGAATATGGAGTTTTAAGTTTTAACCTAACTTTTCCAGAATCATCGTAAGAGATACGATCTTTTGCTATTGGCCCACGTAAAATATATCGACATAATCGCTCTAAACCTTCTCGTTGATTTCCTAAAAATTTAACGTTCGCATGCAAACTAAATCCATCGTTATAACAACAGCGCCACCCCTTAAATTCTCGAAATGGAGGATCACAAATTTTTCCCAAGGGAATCGGTAATTTAAATTTTTCATCTCGATTTTGTACACTTTGGGCCTGTAACTGAGCTAAGGACAAATCTTCATTGATAATATTTTCTTCGCGGGCCATTAGACGCCCAAGACGCTTTTTAAGCTGAGCTGTTAAAAGTTCAACTTCTTCATGCGATGGAATAATTTCACGAAAAACTTCTTCCCCCAAGTAATTTTCATGAAAAACTCCATCTGTATAAATTGTATTGAAGTGCACGTTTAGGTTTAATGCTCCTCCAAATCGTTGAACAACAGTTATGGCACCAACTTTAGGATTTAATAAATTAAACGCCTTCGCTTTTTTTTGATAGTGACCACTTATTGTTCTATGAAAAATGGCCAGAGACTTTCGCAAAAACTCGATAGGTATAAGGCATACTAAGAACCCACTGCCTTATTGGAACAGCTGGTATTACTTCTTCTAGTAAGTGTTTGGCTGTGTCTGCCGTTCGCCTTCCAATACAGCTCGGGCAAAGCGTTCAGCCTTTACAGCTAAACGCCACGATTTTATCTTTTTGGCAGCATGGACAGTGAAAACGTGCGATCCCGTAGGCAGGAATTCCACAAGTAAGATATTTACTAAATTCACGTTCAAGATGAAAAGGCAGATGAACACCATGACTTTCTTTATCAAAAAAACCTGTCGGTAATTTTCTCGAACAAGGGCATGGAGATCTGTTTTATACGGAGTGCGGGCGACATACATTCCAAGCTATTGAGCAAGGCCTTACAAGTCGGCATCAACTTTAATTGTCTTAAACAACAAGCTAACAATGTTCTGCATTAGTAATTTAAAATTTTTAGGCAAAAAAAAGGCCCTCCGAAGAGGGCCTTCTTTATAAAGACTTACTTACTTTAGATCTTTAAATTTATCAGCAAGAGTTGCAGATTTAACTCTGTCTGTTTGCTTATAGTCAGATCCAGCGTGAGCAGCAGCTTTGATAGAAAGAGCGATTTTCTTCGCTTCTTTATCAACCGAAATAACCATAGCTTTAGGCTTGTCACCTTTCTTGATTACATCAGATGGCTTCTCAACTCTTTCTTCAGAAAGTTCTGAAATATGGATTAGACCTTCGATACCAGTTTCAAGTTCTACGAAAGCTCCGAAGTCCGTAACACGAACAACTTCTGCTTCAACAACTGTTCCAACTGGGAATCTAGATTCGATTTTCTTCCATGGATCTTCCTCTAATTGCTTAAGACCAAGAGAGAATTTTTGGTTTTCTTTATCAACGGCCATAACCATTGCTTCAACCGTTTGTCCTTCTTTGAACTCGTCAGCGATTACGATATTTTTTCTAGTCCAAGAAATATCAGAAACGTGGATTAGTGCATCTACTTCTTCGCCAATATCAACGAATACGCCGAAATCAACAATAGATTTAACTTTTCCTTTAACTTTATCCCCTATTTTGAATTTCGCTACTAGAGCGTCCCAAGGGTTTGGTTGAAGTTGCTTTAGACCAAGAGAGATTCTCTTGTTTTCAACATCTACGTCCAATACTTGAGCTTCGATTCTCTCGCCAGCATTGAAGTGTTTAGTTGGATTTTTAATTTTGTTAGTCCAGCTCATTTCAGAAACGTGGATTAATCCTTCGATTCCGTCGTCAAGCTCAATAAACACACCGTAGTCTTTTACAGATACGATTTCGCCAGAAACTTTAGTTCCTGGGATGTATTTAGTCTTAGCTTCTTCCCATGGATTAGCTTGAACTTGTTTTAGACCAAGAGAAACTCTCTCTTTATCTGTATCAAATTTAAGAATCTTAACTTCGATTTCGTCACCGATATTTAGGATATTGCTTGGATGTTTAACTCTTCCCCATGACATATCTGTAATGTGAAGAAGACCGTCGATACCACCAAGGTCAATGAATGCACCATAGTCAGTAATGTTTTTAACGATCCCTTTAACAACCATTCCTTCTTCAATTTGAGAAAGAATTTCACCGCGCATTTTTCCACGCTCTTCAGCAAGGATTGCACGACGAGAAAGTACAATGTTTCCACGTTTTTTGTTAAACTTGATAACTTTGAATTCCATTGTTTTACCAATGTATTTATCAAGGTATCTAGTTGGACGGATGTCAATTTGCGATCCTGGAAGGAAAGCTTTAACTCCGATATCCACAGAAAGACCACCCTTAACTTTTGCGATAACTGTACCTGTAAGAGGTTCTCCAGATTCGCAAGCAAGAGAGATTCTATCCCATGCTTTAAGGATTTCAGCCTTGTCTTTAGACAAGATAAGATTTCCCATGTTTGATTCTAGTTTTTCCAAGTAAACTTCGATTACATCACCTGATTTAATTTTCAGAGTTCCATCGTAATTTTGGAATTCTTTTACCGATACTAAGCCTTCTTGCTTGTAGCCGATGTCTACTGTTACGTAGTCTTGACCGATGCTGATGATTGTTCCCATGAACACTTCACCTTCTTCAAAGTTCTTAGAAATAGACGAGTGCAGTAATTCGCTAAAATCAGTTGTGACTACAGTTTCAACGTCTTCACCAATGACAACGTCGTAACCTTTCATCCAGTTCTGTTTTAGTTCTTGTTTTTGAGCCATAAATACCTCGAGAGATTTTTTTACCAGTCTTTCTAGATGAATCGTCAGACGAATCCAGATAGACCGGCCCCAGCTTCTGCTTTAAAAAAGAGTTACTAGATTTGAGGTTGCAATATACTAATTTTTTGGAATTTTGTACAGTGAAAAGACTATTTCTTGCGAAACAAACGGGCCCTTCTTTGGACTGTGCGAGTATAGAGATTCAAAAGCTGAGTCTTATAAGTTTTATAAGAGTGTTCTCGCTCAATAAAATACTTATAAAGTCTGGTTTTCTCTTTGAAAACGGCGTTCCCAAGGATAATTTTCTCCCATTTATCACGTAGTTCGCGGGCATCATAAAGCTTGTAAGTTTCACCCACCCCCTCGTACTCTTCGATCAAATCTTTGGTGCAAAAGTTTCTGACAAAGATGGCCGGGACTTCCTGCATAATGGCCGAAATGGCGAAATCCTCGATTAGCTCCTGAGAACAATTACTAATCCAGACATTTAGATAAGTGATGACTCTGACGATATCCTGAGTCGTTACAAAAAGAACGTCCTCTTGAAGCTCCTGCTCCTGAACTTGGCGCATAATCTCGGGCAAGATTGAGATGGATTGAAATTCAACCGCTGAAATAAAAACCAGCTTGCTTTTTTTTCCGCCAGGCAT
>JAQTTZ010000157.1 GCA_028710485.1 Bacteriovorax sp.
TCCAATGATAAAAAGATTTTTCTTTGGAGCAAGATTTTGAGGAAAAAGTCCGCTTTCTTTTTTAATCTGAGGAGTCACTCTCCCGGATGGAACAAACCAGATGGCCGGTAACTCACCCACTAACTTATCATTGGTAATAAAACCGGCCGCCGTAACAACGACATCAACCTTATTCTTTTTGATCCACTCAATGGCCTTTAGCCAATACTCGGCCTTTTGTTCCCCTCTTTGGTTGAAGACAGTCAAAGGATAAATATGTACTAATTTATTTTGATGATGGAAGAATTTTAAAAATTCTTCCATCACTAATTGGCCATGAAAACGTGGTGAGTGAATATCTAGCAAAGGATTCGAACAGTCGAGTTTTACGCTTTCGGTGAGATCAATCACGCTTTCAATCTTGATCTTTTCAATTTTTATTTTATTTGGGCAGAAGCCAGTGTCGATAAAGGCGATATTTAGAGAAGCTTGCGCTTCTGAATAATTTTGGAAAGAGAGAAAAAAAGCTGGCCCCAATAGGGCCAGCAGTATCGATCTAAAACGGACGGTGAATTGAAGCTTGTTCATAGGCCTTATTATAAAGGTCTTTATTGAAGTTTTTCAAACTTTTCTTAAAGCTATCTTCCATATTATTCAAAACCTTATTGGTAGCACTTTGGATCTTGCTCATCATAATATCTGAGTTGCTCATAGCATCTGAGACGGCATCTTTTAGTGCAATCGCTGGAAGGATAGTGCTTAGTTTTGATTCTGTCACATCTCCACTACTTGCCCACTTAAGAACGTTGATGAAAAGAGTTTGATCGTTGCCTATCATTGCTATCCATTTTTTATCACGAGAAAAAATTCTACCTGATTCATCGTAGGCCTTATTGATACAAAGAACTTCGGCCAGTGCCTTAAGTGAAAACATTTTGATACTGTTACTTGGAGTGAAAAAAGTATTGCGGTTAATTTCAGCTTTTAATCTAGCTAAGAGTTCAGTCGCTGATTGAGTTAAATCATTGGCGAGAGCTAGATCCTTATCAAAGCTTCTTAAACTTGACTGAATCATGGCCGAGGACTTTTGAACACCTTCTGCTCGATGTGGATTAGTAAACATAACTACTCTTTTGGCCCAAAGAAGTTTTTGAGCGTCTATAGCAAAAGCTTGAGTAAGGGCATTCTTTAAACCAGAGTTAGATTCGTCGATAAATACAAAGGCCGATGACTTAGACTTTCCGACGAAAGCATTTAGTGACTTAATGTTTGATCCACTCTCATCATCAACTATCAAAAGAACCTTTCCAGAAAGACCATTAGCGATTGTTTCAGCGTTAAGACTGACAAGGCTTAAATCAAGAACCGAAACTTTCTCTGTTCCACCGGCCAGACTTAAAGCATCTAATAATTGGTTTAAATTTTTATCAGAGTTCGCTACAATCACCGAAGCCTTTCCTTTATCTTGGTATTGAGCTTTTGCCATTGCCAGCATGTCGACAGAAAGAACTCCGAGGGTTACTCCCTTTTGAGAAATCGTCGCCGAGAAAGAAAGATCGCGGTATATATCAGCATCACTAGAAACTAGCACTTCTGCATCAGTTAACTGAGCATTTGTTTGAAGAGCAGAAAGAACGCCAAACTCTTTTGTGATCAATGACGATTGGGAGTTTACATTAACTTGAATTTTCAGATCCCCCGCGTATGCCCGTTTTGAATTGTTTGCTACAGCGACACTTAATTTATTGGCAACTCCCTTAAGAAGTTGTGAGTTAAGTGACAGGCCAGAGAGAACGAGAGGGTAAGCGACACGAACTGCTTTTTGATCTGCATTCTTTAAGACTCCTCCACCGATTAAATCAAAGTGTTGTCCCTCAACCGCATCATCACTTGTTAATTGTGACAGAACTTTTAGACTAGTCTTAGTGGTTGAACCTATAGCAGCTCCAGAGGCAATAAGCGATTGTCCCGCACCTTTAACGTTAACTAAACTTCTGGCCGGAATTTCGGCCAGCTTCACGAGTGCTCCGTTATCTAGTTGAACTGAAACATTGTGAGCGGCCTTAAAACCAAAGTTTGTTAAAGTGATAGAATGAAGAGTTGTTTCACCTGGTTGGAAAACACCATCTAGTTTAGCGATTCCACTAATACCACCATCAAGCATTTCTGAACTGACATAAGATAACACTGCATTGTTGTTATAGACGGTAGTGACTTCACCAATACGTTTTTGCCGGTAAATTTCAGTCTGAGCTCCAATATTTGCATTGAAAGTTTCAAGCTCAGTGCGATCAAAGTTAGCGCGTCTGATTTTCTCAAATCTATTATTATAGGCCGCGAGTTCAGAGGCCTTGTAAGTTGTTTTGTACTCAACAGAAGCACGATTTGGACTTGCATCGTATTGATCAAAAGCGATTTGGAAAGCGGCCGCTTTTGCAACTGGATAATCGCGAGAGTAAGCTCTTGCATCCCCATCTTTTCTTCCTCGTTCGGTGTAAGCTGGGTATTGCTGATTATTCGCTTGATCATAAGATTCAGCATAACTGCGGTCATACACGGCATTGTATTCTCCATCAATGCGACGAAAGTATTCATAACGAGTGTATTGACGGTACTGATCTAGGTATCCATCGGCATATGCTTTTTTTAATAGGTCTCGACTATTATAAACATTTGGATTGAAACTTGGTCCGTTAAAATCTCCTGGATAATCAGGCGATCTTCTGGAGAATGATCCTGCAAAAGGTCCATTCATATTTACGGTGTTTAAAACACCTGTTTCATATTTTTGAACAGTTTCATTTTCACCTTTATTATTACCATCGATAGATCCGGTTTTTACTGAACGCTCAAGACCTGCCTTCTTTCCTTGATCAATTCCTATTGTAGCTGCGTTACTCGCATCACCTCTTTTTATACCTGCTGCATCTCCCTCGCGGTCTGCGGCACTTTGATTACCACTTATTATTCCTGCATTTGTTCCATCTCGTAGACCGTCACTCTTGGCACGAGCAGATCCATCACGATCCCCTTGATCCGCCCCACGGCGATAGTCGCGCTCTTGCCCATCTGCAGCTCCTTGGTTGGAACCATCACCCTGTCCATCGCGAAGGCCAATGTCCTGACCTAGTCTTCTGGCCAGTGATACTCCATCATTTGTCCCATCATTAAGACCTGTGCGTGCACCTTGATTATTTATATTTTGAATTGAGTTGATTAGATCTTGGCGATAATTTTCGCGGTCGCGGGCCATTGCTTGAAGCCGTCTCATTACATTTTGTGAATTTTGATTGGCAATTCCAAAGTCATGTTGAATTTGATCCAGACGGACATTAACCGGGCCCAAATCTAATTTACTCGCACCATATTGTCTCGAGAGATCAGCAATTGAATTATCTTGTACAGTCATTTTATTTTGGATGTCTAAGATTTGATCTTTGTTCACTTCAGGAGCTTTATTAAGTTCGGCCAATTGTGCTTGAAGACTTGTTTTGGTTGCTTTTGCCCCATCAATTCTTTGTTGCAAATCATTCATATGACCAATTAGATTGTCACGTTGACCTGTGAGACTTCGAACTTGATCAGCAAGTTGCTCCTTAATTTGATCGAGTCTCGCCACTTCGATTTTAGCATCCTCAGCTCTTCTGGTTAAATCGCTTAATTGTGAATCATCTTGCAATCGAAAACTCTGCTGGCCTATATAGCCCGGAATTTCACCGGCAATGGCGAGCGAGAATTGAGATAAAAGAGCGAGCAGAAAAGAAAGAACGAAGAATAACTGTTTCGAGAACTTCATAGACACTCCCAAATCGTCACCAAAAAAAAAGATAGACATAACTTCAGGGCCAAAGGGACACCAAATCGATGTCACTTCGCCTCCAAAAATCATCCTTTTTTTTGATGGAGTTTAATTAAACAAATCCAAAGCAATACCCGGGCCAAAAGCTTTTAAAAGATTGGGCCAGTATAACAAATAGAATTTGCCTGAGTATTTTGATGAAAAAATTACAGAGATAATATTCTTGTAAAATTTTTATTTGAAAACAGTGGCCGAAGCCTCGGCATAGCGGACCTCTCGGTATCCTTTTATATTTTCTAGGCGCTTAAGGTCTGAATAATTCAAGCTACTGCCCAAGAGCCTCTGCTTAATTCCAAGAGCGATCTCCCGCTCTAATTTATGCCATGAAGGCAAAAGTGGCCTTAAGAAGCGAGCATGCCTCATGGCCCTCAACATCCAAGGTCTTGGTGAAAAATCAAACTCAATCTTCTTGGGGCCAATATCGAAACCAGGTCTGTTGATAAATTTTTTGCTGAATCCACTTCCTAAAGTTGTGTAAGTCTCTAAGTCTTTTTGTCTTCTCATGGGAGAAATCATCATATGGGCGATATAAACTTCATCTTTTATAAAATAAGTTTTGGCCAGAGTTCGCACTGCTATTCTTTGAAGATCAAGGCCGTATAATTTTGTGATACTTAATACGTCGGCAAGAAAGCGATCGAGATGCACTCCTCGATCGTAAATAATAATATCGTGAATATATTGAGCAAGGTGATTAAGTTCAATTGATGGGAGTAAACGCTGAAGCTCACCAAGTTTTAATTCGAAATAATCTACAAGTGTATTGCCATTGAAAATGGAGCTCTCGCGAAGAGATTGTTTTAAAACTTGAGTCTGGTCGAGATTAGTAATGGAAGATATAGGCCCACGCCCAATGGAAAGAGCTCGGCCTAAGTCGAAGGCCGCTAGATTATTTACCAACTCTGCTTTTTTCATCGTGCGCTTGAAGGCCGTTTGCAAATCATTCAATTCAAAAGGAAGAAGACCGCGTTGGTAAGCAGCTCCTAAAATCATTGCCGAAGCATAAACACTTTTGCCTAACTGCTCTTCACATACTTCTTTCATAGAAAGAAGTGATAAACGATCGCCCAAAAGATTTTTTAATTTATTTTGCAAGACTAATTCATTAACCGGAACTTTTTCAACTCCCTTGTCCAAAAGAATAGAAAGTGGGACTTGGAATTTTTCATCTATAATGGCCATACCAGAAAGACTTAAAAATGCTAAGTGTTGCGAGCCATCTAATAGATCTGGGGATAAAAGCAGATCTGCTCCACCAATAGGTGTTACTTGAGCATGAGATTTTCCCAATTTAAAAAGCGCCAGGTGAGAAGTAACGTTTCCGTTTCTTTGAGCGAGTCCTTTTTGATCAACAAATTTAAAGTCGATATCAGATCTTCCTCCCATGCTCTTTGCCGCTTCGGCCAGAACGCGTGAAATAGTTGTCACCCCAGAGCCTCCAACTCCTGTCACCACTAATCGAAAATCTTCTCCCATGGCAATATCTTCGAGAGATTTTTTTATCATTGGCGCAGGTAGGTCTGTTGGAGCAAAGGCCTCCACTTCAGTTTTATATTTGGTGGGATGAAAATTCGCGACTTCTACCAATTCAAAACTTGGGCATACTTTTATTTTGGTACAGTAAGAATCGGCCACGCATATCTGCGGGTCTATTATGACTTTTGATCCATAGGGATCAAAGGCCTGAGACAGGCCCGGACAGCCAGTCATCTCAACGCAGGCCCTGCAATCTTCACAAGCATCGGTATTAATCTGATAAAAACGCTGAATATCGACCGTCTCGCCTTTGGCGAACAGTTTTCTCTCTTGAGCTTTTTTCTTTCCATGAAAAGTAAGGCCACATTCTTTATTGGAAATAATAACCTTCGTACCTTTTTTTGATATAATTTCACGCAAGAGATTTTGATAAAAATAGCGATCACTGGGATTAACTTCAATCGCCTCGTTTACGCCAAGAGCGCTCACAAGCTTTAGCATATCTTGGGAAGGTCTAATAAATCCTTCAACTGACTGACCTGTGCGCGGAGTAAACTGATGCCCGGTCATCGCAGTGTTGTCATTGTCTAATATGATATAGGTTATATCGTGATTCATCTGCACAGAATTTGAAATATCAGTTATGCCTGAATGAAAAAAAGTAGAGTCTCCCATTAAAACAACGGACGGATTAGTTGTGAATAAATCAACTCCTGCCCCCAGAGCCCCCCCCTGGCCCATGGCCGAGAGATTATGCATTTCTTTGAATGGTTCTAAAAACGACAGGGAGTAACAACCGACATCACCATGGCTGATGAGATTGATATTTTGTTTTTTTAAGTGACCACGCAAATCTTTTAAGAGCGATAATGTTTCACGGTGAGGACAGCCGGGACAAAAAGTAGGAAGTCTTCTGGGAAGGGCCTCTTCTAAAACAATTCCTTTGGGAATGGTATGGCAGGCCCCAAGACCCAGGGTATTCATCACCAGCGAAATTTTATCAACAACGATTTCGTAGTTGAGTCCTCCGTGGATCGGAAAACCTTCACTATCACCAATTCTTTTTCCAAAAATTTTTAATTTTAAATTATGGCGAGCACATAATTCATATATTTCCGTTTCTAAAAATCCACGTTTTTCTTCCA
>JAQTTZ010000158.1 GCA_028710485.1 Bacteriovorax sp.
GTCATAACTTTTCTTAGCACCCAATAATTTTCGCAATTCTTGAACTGAAAAGCGTAATACATGAGATTGTTTAGTAAGTTCGTCAGATGATTCCTTTGTCTTTTGAGTAATGGTTGTGGAATTGTGAGTTGTGTTTTCCAAGTTCTTCATTGCAAGATTCACTTCTTCAACCCCAGAAGATTGTTCTTTAATGGCAGCAGTAATTTCACTAATTGTAAGATCGAGTTGGTTTATATTGTTGAGAATATTTTCTAACTGTTCTTTGCTCTCTACTGTAACCTTACTACCACTCAGAACTTTATCACGTCCACTTGAAACAATCACACCAATATTACTGGTGGTTGCTTCGGCGATCAACTTTACTTGGTTTTGTGAATCAATAAGCATTTCTGCAATGTCGTTTGCTGCCTTTCCAGACACTGACGTAAGGTTAGATATTTCGACGGCGACAACTGAGAACCCCTTCCCCGCCTCTCCGGCCCTTGCAGCTTCAACGGAAGCATTAAAAGACAGAAGCTTTGTTTGGAAAACGATATCATTTATAACATGAGTTTTGTTGGCAATGAGAGAAATAACGTCAATGATTTTTTTAATCTCATTATTGTTATCTGAAACACTCTCTTGTATTTCATCGTAGCTTTTAGCTATTGCGTCCATTTCTATTAATAATTTTTCGATAATATGCACTCCGCTTACAGCAGCTTTTTTACTTTCATGTGACAAATTAAGTGCATTTTCTGCAGAGTGATTGTTTTGTTTAATCATTGCGGAAATCTCATCCATGGCCGCTGCTGTTTCAGTAATGCTGGAAATTTGATCTTGTACTATGATCGCAAGCTTGTTGCTTGCAAAGTTTACTTTTTGCCCAGAGTTTTGGACATCATGAACACTTTCAGATAATCGCTCTACTGTACCAGTAATACTTGCAATTAAATTATTGATAATAATATATGAAAATGCGCTTCCAATAATCAGCCCAGCTATAATAAGGCCCGAGCTTATCTTTTTTGCATTTTGTGTGCTTTCTTTGCTGTGGATTTTTACTGCATTGGAGTCTCTTTCAATTAAAGTTGCCAGCTTTTCTAATTTTACTTCAAGATTTGAGAAATGTTGCAAGAATTCGGGTAGAGATTCTTCGGCTTTGGCCATGTTTTTATCTAGTGCCAAACTAACAATTTTCTTTGCATTTTCAACATATAATTTAATTTCTGGTAGGCTGTCAGCAACCGCCTTTTTAGTTTCATCTTTGACTTTTAAACGATCAATCTCAGAAACATTTTTTAAGATATTGTCTGTGGAATCTTCTATATCATCTTGAATTTCTTTTTTAAGTTTAGGATCTGTACTAGTGCTAGCAAAATGTAGCGATTGAAAGACAATTGATTTAATGGCATCGTGGTACATGTCGGCAATTGTCATTTTGCGAACGGCAGGAAGTTGTACTTCGGCAATATTTTCCAAATTTTCACCAATCTTAAAAATCTCAACAACTCCAAAAACTCCAATGATTAGAATTAGAGAAAGGAAGAAACTACAAAGACCGATAAGTTTCACTTTTATGGGTAAATTTTTTTTCAAGAGAACTCCTAAACCTGTAATTTAATATTTTTAATTATAAGCAAATAATTAGAATATTAGCGAAATGATTTTCGCAGTTTCTCTAATAAAAAAGGTTCCGTTGCATTAACTTTTTGAAGACAAAGCTATCGCAGGAGTCGGATATTTATTTGGCCAGTTGATAGAACGCCTCCACTGGGTTATTGACAAAAAGAGGCATGTAATTCGACTGCCCTTTTCGTATTATGGCCACCATCTCGATACCGGCCAATACCTTCTTGGCCGAACTGAAGCTCTGGAATCCCATCATTGGGTTAGTGATTCTTTTCACATTACGATGATCTGATTCGACAATATTATTGAGATATTTACACTGCCTTATTTCAATATTTGTTTTTTTCTTTTCATTGTAATCTTTAATGCCTGCGGTGTTGGCACCGCTCTTGTCGATATTTATTTTGACTGGCGTGCCACTGCTTGCAATTGCTTTTCGGAAAAATCTTAGAGCTGCTTTTCGATCTCTTTTAGCTGTCAAAAGGAAGTCTACAGTCTCGCCATTTTTATCAACTGCCCGATAAAGATATTTCCATTGCCCCTTTATTTTTATATACGTTTCGTCCATCCGCCAGCTTGTTCCAACGACATGTTTATGTTTTCTAAATTTCTTTTCAATGTCTGGAGTAAATTTTAAAACCCATCTATTTATTGAGGTGTGGTCAACCTCAATGCCTCTTTCAAGCATCATTTCTTCTATGTTTCGATACGAGACTGGGTAAGAGAGATACCAGCGAACACATAATAAAATTATGTCAGAGTCAAATCGTCGTCTTTTAAAATCAAGCATTCTTTACCTCGTTGAGTAGGTATGATTTTAAAGAAAAAATGTGTCAGAATCTAGTAGGCAAAAGTTAATGCAACGGAACCAAATTCCTTTAGGCCGTCGAAAAAGGGCAAAAATCAGCTTCCTGCTTTTTTGCCATTTTGAACTCATTTACATTGGCAAACTGGGTACAAAAAACGGGAGTTCTCTCCAGTGAAAAAGGTCATTTTTTCGACAGCCTAGATGAATACTATTTTATGGAACGATTCGAAAATTAGTAGGAGCCAATAATTTAACTGGAGGGGAATTAGGTATACTGCCTGCACCAAAATAATTAGTTCCGACATCAAGAGTATCAGTTGCAGTTTTGTAGCCAAAAGATGTTGATAAAAGTTTAAATCCCCCCCAGGTTTTTGGAATGCTTCCTCCTGTGAAACTTGGAATTCCAATTATATTATTTGTCCCTGATGTATTACTTGATAGATTAAAGAGATTATGGGTAAATGTACAATTTGTGCAACCACTTACTCCGGGTGTATCAGAAATACTTGTTGTGATTTCTGAATTGATTAAAATATTATCTCTAACTATTACATTTGTAGAACTTTGTGTATTTTCTTTTTTTCTGGAAAATCCAACAGCTAAATCAATAACCGTATTGTGAATAAATGAGTCGTTCTTATGACTTCCCATTTGTAAAGCTGGATAATATGATCCACCAACAAAAACATTATCAGTCATGATTTCAGTGTCCCCACCATCTGGGGTCATGATGTAGGACCCACCATTAAGAAAATAATTTCCTTTTATGGTCGTATGAGATTGCCCGTAACCTTGATAAGCATCAACATGCCGTCCATAATTACCTTGAATAATTCCATCAAATACATTTCCTGGGCCGATAACTACACCGTACGCACCATTTTGAATTCCATCGGATTCACCTGGACCTCCAAAATGATTGTTACTTATAGTTATACCGGAGGGTTTGTCGTCTGAGATTAACTGTAATCGGCCTTCGTAGCAATTGGTACAAACAGATATATTGTCGAATGAATTTTTATCAATCAATATATTTGCATTACCGTAACTTGCTCCACCATTAGCTCCTAAATTAATTAAGGCCTGACCTGTAAATTTATTTCCAGAGACAGTTATATTTGTTGTTTGATTTCTTATTTCCAATCCAGAAAGTGTTAAATTTTGAAATCGCAAGTGGTTTGATCTCGTCAATTCAAAACTTACAATCGCCCCATTTCCACTAGCTGACTGAATGATAACATCGCTCGATTTTCCGACATTATCAAGTATGACATTACCGTAGTTTCCAGTGTTGAGACATATTGTTGAACCTGCAGTGGCATTTGAAATGATCGTAACTAAGTCAACACCAGGGCCTAGAGTTTGAGTACATGCTGCATTTGAAATTTGAGCTGTACCCATTAGAATTGAAGTCAAAAACACTAATTTTAATTTCATTTTATGATCCTCGTTTATTATTTCATCTCTATTTATTACAAATCTTATTTTGAGATCACATTTACTATTTCAGAGCTTCCCATATTTCCTGCAGCATCGTAGGCCTTCACCTGAATTTTATATTGCACGCCCTTCGTTCTAGTGATGGAAAAACTACAGTTATAGGCAGCTGTAACATCGGTGCATTTTAAGCTGCCATTAACATAAAATTCTACTTTACTCACTCCGACATTATCACTGGCCACAGCTGTAATATTCACTTTTCTACTTGCCGAAGTGGCCACTGATACGAGTGTTCCATTGGCCGGAGAAGTTATACTGGTTAATGGTGCTTGAGTATCTGGAAGCGATGTCGGAGTTGATGAGGCAACGAAAATAATATCTCTAAAATAATTAGAGTTTTGATAAGAATTTATAGGCATAGTTCCAATTGATCCATAAACACCATTGCTTCCAACAATTGATTTTATATTTCCACTTACGATCTGAGTGGCCATTCCAGAAACTGTATCGACATAATAAGTGTTTCCGGTATTCACTGCGACTGTATATTCAGTATTGGCAGCGATAGTAAGGGGTGCACTTAAAGTCTGTTGTTGCCATCCTGAAGCTGTTTCAGCAGTAAAGAGGACTGAGGCCAATAGAGCTCCTGTTGCTGAATAAATCTTTCCGGTATGGGCCCCGCTCTCTGAAGTTGATTTATAAAATTTAATGGCCTTAATTTGTCCTGCAGTTGTGGCCATAAAACGCATTCCAAGCTCATAGTTAACATTAGCACCATCACTATTACTCATTTGTACTGGTAATTGATTAGTGAATAATGATTGTCCTGTGACTGGAGGAAGTTGAGGTGCCGTTACTGTCAAATTAACCACAGAGGAAGAAGTCGTTGCTCCTTGATTGTCAAAGGCCTTTGCTGAAAGAGTATAATTTCCGGCGATCGAGTTGTTTATAACAAATGAGTAAGGCGAGGTTAAATCTTCACCCAATTTTGTCGTCCCATTATAAAATTCTACTTTGGCAATAGTTCCATCACTATCAGTGGCATTAGCACTGATGGTGATATTAGATCCGCTCGTGAAAGTTGCTCCCGTAACTGGCGCTGTCACACTTACAACGGGTGACAGATTTGGAGTCATGCAAATATTATTGATAAGAACTTGAGGTAAAACACAAGTGACGGGAACAGGCGCAGAAGTTGATGTTAATTCTTTTATGGCCATATAACCTGACCAATCGCCCGTCTGAGATGTTTTGACTTGTCCAGAGACTCTAATTCCTTTGACAGTCATAGAAGTGCCTGTAAAGGTATAAGTTGCCCCACCGGCCGCAGCACTATTATATGAGTAAGTTGGACTTAAAGTCCAAGGCAGTACAGACCAAGTCACTCCATCGGTAGTCATCTGCAAAGTCATTCCATTCATAAAGACACCATCACCATTAACATAATCTCCATTTATCATTGTAAGACTATTTATCGTAATAGCCGTATTGCAAACAACACCACCAGCTTCAAAACTCATAGCTAAATCGTCATTAGAGAGAGGGTTGTCGATCATTAAGTTACCGTCATTTAATCCAGAAATAGCGACTCTATTGGCGTTGCTTGTTTGAGTAGCATTCCCACTCCATCCGTATCCATCGCAAGAACTTAAAAGATTTCCTGTTACTGGAGGAGGTGTTGGTCCGCCAACAATAGGGATCGCTTTATTGACTTCATTAGAAAATGTACTCTTAACAGTTTTTGTGAGGTTATAAGAAACTGCTGCAAAATAATAAGTCTTCCCTTCTAACAGGTTTACAATTTCAAACTGTGTATCATTACCAACATCTACAATTTGAGTATAATTGTTACTTGTTAGGCCATAATGAATTTCATACCCACCGAGATTTGGATCGATGACAGGATCCCATGCTAATTTGACATTCGCGGAAAAAACATTTGTTGAAAATAGAAGAGTAAAAAAAAGACTTAAAAGAGAACTCGATTTTATATTTATTATTTCACCCAAAGTAAGCTCCTAGTGTTTTAATAAGTATCTCTATTCTACTGACTATCGACATCATTTTAAAAAATACACAATTTATTTAAATTTTTCATGACAAATCAGAAAGATAGGCAAAAAACTACCTTGTTAAGTTAGTTTTATTTATGCCAATTAAAGCATGCCTTTTTCTGGCGTCTTTTTCGAGAGGTCAAAATGCAACATTTTGTCGTCAATGATTGCACCAAAAGTTTTTTCCGCTTATCCTGAGGGTGTTTAAAACGAAATTTGTAAATTTGAGCTGTGCTAACGACAGGAAATTTTACAAGAATTTTAAAAGGCATCACAAATTATGGCCTTGTGATGCCTTTTGGAAAATAGGCAGATTGTTGTGTTTTGGTATACAATTGATCAATGATATGATACATTGTGGTAACCACTCACCCGGTTTTTAAATAATCTTATTTATTTTGCTCCTATGGGGCCATGGGCCTTGGCCTTCTATTTTGAATGAATTAATCTTTCGAAATGATATTTGATAGAGAATATATCCGAAA
>JAQTTZ010000001.1 GCA_028710485.1 Bacteriovorax sp.
AAGGGCCTCAACTTTGATCTGATCATTGTCTACGACAGTAAGGATGATAATGGGAGTTTGTGACCATTGGCGAATTTCTTTGAGGATCGTAAGTCCAGATTTATCTGGTAGACCCAAATCCAGAAGAATAACTTCAGGTCTCTCTTCCAGTATTTTTTGCAATCCTTCCTGACCAGTTTGAGCCTCGACAATTTGATAGCCATTGGCTTCTAAACTTACTCGAAGTAGTTTTCTGATGGAGGACTCATCATCAATGATTAATATTTTTTTCAAGATTAATACACCTCGGTTAAGTAATTTTTCGTCCCTAACTATTGTCTGCTTTCATTTAGCCTTTGACAAAAAATTCTATATAAAAGCTTAGATCAGAAAGGATATTCCCCATGGGAGAAGCCATGGGGAATAAAGATACGTTCAACTAAGGGAAGTTGATATCTAGTTGTGTTGTGAAAGTGTTGTTACCGGCCAGGCTTTGCTTCGTGTAAACATCATAGCCGAAGATAACAGAAACATTTGGAGCGAAGTTCCACGAACCCCCAAAGTTAACTGCACCATCGACGTTGTTTCCTCCCTGGTAATCGACCGCAAACCAGAGTTTGTCATTAATCTCTGTCATGGCACGATCCCAAGAAAGAAGTACGCCATCATTGGCGGAATTGCCGCTTGTATTAACAAGCGCCTTTTCGCTGCCATGGTAGTAACCGGCAGAAAGCCTTCCCACGACGGGAAGAGTTTTGGCCATTAGGGCATAGACTATGTTTTGGCCCGAAGTAACTAACGGGGCGATAGACTGTGACTGCGATGGTCCAAGGTTATACATACCAAGGGCAATAGCAGGGGAAGATTTGAAAATTGAATCTTCCGGAGTCCCTATTTTAAAATTACCACTCCAGGGATGGTTATCGTTCGGATCGTTCGCATTGACTAAGTAGTCAAAGCCAACTTCAGCCTTCACCTTTTCATAAGGTGAAATCCCAACAGTGGGGCCAATGTCCATAATGTTGGCATCTCTGCTCGCAGCGGTTGTAGGAGGCGACTTCGACACGCCGGAAGCCCTGAAATAGTTATCGATACCAAGGTGGATAGTTTTATAAGTTTGTATGTCCGTCGAAGGAATCCATATCTGCGTGGAAGGGGTTGCCATTGCAACTCCAGTAAGAGCGATTGTGATCGTCGTTGCCAGTGAAAGAACCTTGGATACTTTGTTCATTGCATTTCGCTTTTTCATTTATTTGCTCCATTAACATTTTGTTCAAGTGACTTCATCATCTTGAATATTTTTAGTGAGATTATCAAATAAAAGAAAAGTAAAAATATTGTTAATTAATATAAAGAAAAAATAAAAAAATCATAAAAATATTTTTATGTGACAATTTTTTTGGTGGGCCTATAATCGAATTTAACCAATAGGGAGAAGTTATGGAACTCATTGTACAAAAATTTGGTGGAGCCACCCTTGCAGATTTAGGTAAAATTAAATCTGTTGCTGTGCGAATTCATGAACTTAAAAAAAGTAAAAAAAATATCATTGTCATTGTTAGTACGATGGGAAAAACCACTGACACTTTAATTGCCCAATCTTACAATTTATCTGAACATCCAAATCAGCGTGAACTAGATGTTCTTTTAAGCACAGGTGAAGTTATTCCTGCTTCATATTTAGCAATTGCCTTAAATGATTTGGGCCGTCCTGCTATTAGTTTTACGGGGACTCATGCTGGCTTCATTATCAGAAGCAATTCTTTGGCTTCGCCAATTTTTAGAAACAAAAAATATTCCTTTTCCTCAGCTTCTTCACTCGGAAAGATCCGCAACTGGTATTGACTTATTTTTGACTGCACCTGTTGAAAATATTGGTTCAATCGCTAGTGAAATGCGACACCAATCCTTTCAGCAAGAGGGCCTTTGTTCGGTGACGACAACATGTCGCGGATCAACTCGCCCAGAGCTGATGGAAAAGATAGTCGATGTTTTAGAAAAAAAAGAAATTCAAATTATGTATATGATCATCAGTGCCATGAGCGTGACAATTTTTATCAAACCCGGTTACCGAATCCAGGCAATCGAACTTCTGCATCAAATGATTAAGGTGCCTCATTTTTCTCGCTAAACTTTCTTTATTCCCCATGGCTTCCCTATGGGGAATATCTTGATGATCTGAGTCTTATCTTCGATATTGCGATGATAATGAAAGATTATTTATATAAAATTTTACTTTTTCTTTATGTTTTTATGCCATCTTTTTACGCCTTTTTTATGTCTCAAAGAATATAGTTTTTAAAAGCGAGGTTATTTATGGACTTTCTACTTACTGGAATCTTGACGATCGGAATTGTTGGCTACCTTATTTACACATTAGTTTACCCAGAAAAATTTTAGGAGAATGATATGAGTGCATTAGACATTTTAGAAATTATTCTTACCTTCGGCGCCATTATTGTTCTTACTCCTATTTTGGGTAAATACATGGCAAAAGTCTTTGAGGGTAAGATTAATATTTTTAGTAAAATTGAAAATATGATCTACCGAGTTCTCGGACTCGATGCTCACAAAGAAATGAACTGGGTTGATTACACACTTAACCTTCTCGTTTTCAATTTGATCGGATTTTTGTTTGTAATCGCAATTTTAATGTTTCAGGTACACTTGCCATTTAACCCTCAACATTTCGCAAGCCTTCCGTTTCCTCTTGCCTTTAACGTTGCCACGAGTTTTGTGACAAATACAAACTGGCAATCATATGGTGGCGAGAGCACTATGAGCTATTTTTCACAGATGATGGCACTTGGTACTCAAAACTTTTTGAGTGCGGCTACTGCGATGACTGTTCTTCTTGCTCTTGTTCGTGGTTTATCTCGCAAATCTATTAAAGAACGCGAAGCTGAAACTCTTGGAAATTTTTGGAAAGACTTAACAAGATCAACACTCTTTATCTTAATTCCACTTTCAATTGTTCTTGCTTTTATCTTGGTTAAACAAGGAACTATTCAGAATTTTGCAACTTACGTGCATGCAACAACTATTGAAGGAAAAGATCAACTTATTCCAGGTGGGCCAGCTGCTTCACAGATTGCCATTAAGCAACTAGGAACTAACGGTGGCGGATTTTTTAATGTTAACTCCGCTCACCCATTTGAGAACCCAACACCGTTAAGTAACTGGTTGTCGCTTCTTTCAATTATTCTCATTCCAGCGGCCCTTACCTATACTTATGGATTGTTGATTGGTGCAAAAAAACAAGGTTGGGCAATTTTCGCAGCGATGATGATTATGCTGATGGTTGGAACATTTATTATCATGAAATCTGATCTCGCCGTAAACATGATGGAAGGTAAAGAAACACGATTAGGCATCATTAATAGTTCAATGTGGACGGGCTGGACTTCTGCTGCTTCCAATGGTTCGGTTAATGCTATGATTTCCAGCCAAGCTCCACTCGCTGGTGGCGTGGCCATGCTTAACATCATGCTCGGTGAAGTTATTTTTGGTGGAGTCGGTTGCGGCTTATACGGAATGATACTTTTTGTAATTCTTACAGTTTTCCTTTCGGGGTTGATGGTGGGAAGGACTCCAGAATATCTCGGAAAGAAAATTGAATCGCGCGAAATTAAAATGATTATTCTTGCAATCTTGGCCCCGAGTGCTTGTATTCTACTTGGTGGTGCTCTCGGTGTTTCTACTAAAGCAGGTCTGAGTAGTTTGTCCCATCAAGGACCGCATGGACTTAGTGAGATTCTTTACGCCTTCACTTCAGCAGCAGGTAATAATGGAAGTGCGTTTGCAGGTTTAAATGCTAATACCAATTTTTATAATTATCTCTTGGGTTTTACCATGATCATTGGTCGCTTCGCTGTACTAATTCCCGTAATGGCAATTGCAGGAAGTATGGTGACTAAAAAAGCGAGTCCTCCTAGCTTTGGTACATTAGCAACAGATAATCCCATCTTTGTAGTCCTTTTAATTGGGGTTATTGTCATCGTCGGTGCCCTGACCTTTTTACCAGCACTTTCTCTAGGCCCAATAGTCGAACAATTTTTAATGAATAAAGGAATTCTTTTTTAAGAAGGTAATATATGAGCAAACATGAAAAATTTAACTTAATTTCGTCTGATATTTTAAAGGTTGCACTTAAGGATTCATTTACTAAATTGAATCCTAGAACTCAATTGAAAAACCCCGTCATGTTTATTACTTGGGTTTGTGCTCTTGTTACTTCCCTTATTGCCATTAGAAACGGTGCTACTGGGCAGAATTCTTTTTTTGAAATCCAAATTGCATTATGGCTTTGGTTCACAGTTTTATTTGCTAATTTTTCTGAAGCAATTGCTGAAGGACGAGGAAAAGCTCAAGCGGATACTTTGAAGAAAACTAGATCAAAGACTTTAGCTCGGCTGATGAATGGTAAACATGAAACTGTAGTCAATGCGCTTGAATTAAAAAAAGGCAATATTGTCGTTTGCGAAAATGGAGATCTTATTCCTGGTGACGGTGAAGTTATTGAAGGGATTGCAAGTGTTGATGAGTCTGCGATCACTGGTGAGTCTGCTCCCGTAATTCGCGAAAGTGGAGGAGATAGAAGTTCAGTTACTGGTGGTACGCTCGTTATTAGTGATAGAATTTTAATTCGTATTGTAAGTGAGCCGGGAAGCAGTTTTCTCGACCGCATGATCGCTCTTGTTGAAAGTGCTTCAAGACAAAAAACTCCCAATGAAATAGCTCTAAGCATTTTACTTTCAGGATTAACATTGGTTTTTATATTAGCGGTTGTAACTCTGAAGTTTTTTGCTGATTACTCGGGGGCAGCTTCCCATCAAGATCTCTCTCATATTATTACCGTTCCAGTTCTTATTTCACTTTTAGTATGTTTAATTCCAACAACCATTGGTGGTCTATTAAGTGCAATTGGTATCAGTGGTATGGATCGTTTAATTAGAAAGAATGTTATTGCAACATCTGGACGAGCTGTTGAAGCGGCCGGAGATATAGATGTACTTCTTTTGGATAAAACAGGAACGATCACTATTGGTAATAGAATGGCCAGCGACTTTAGAGCGGGGCCCGGTATTAGTGAAGCGCTTCTTGCGAAAACAGCACTTCTTTCTTCATTGAGTGATGAAACACCAGAAGGTCGCTCTATTGTATTGTTAGCCCAAAATAAATATAAAACTCCTGAAGTAAATCTTGGATCGGCCCAAGTAGAATATATTCCCTTCACAGCTCAGACTCGTATGAGTGGAATCAATATTACAGAAAATGGAAAAGTCATAGAAATTAGAAAAGGAGCTTCAGATTCAGTGAAAGCTTATGTCGAAGCTCTTGGTGGAACTTTTCCTCCTGCTGTTCAAGACATTGTCGATGGCATTGGTCGAGCTGGTGGAACACCACTCGTTGTAAGCGAAGACAAAAAAGTTTTAGGTGTCATTTACTTAAAAGATATCGTTAAGCCTGGGATCAGTGAGAGATTTGCTGAACTTAGAAAAATGGGAATAAGAACGGTCATGATCACGGGAGATAACCCGTTAACTGCTGCTGCTATTGCTGCAGAAGCGGGAGTGGATGATTTTCTTGCCCAAGCAACTCCTGAAATGAAACTTTCTCGTATACGAGAAGAACAAGCCAAAGGACATCTGGTGGCCATGACGGGGGATGGGACTAACGATGCTCCTGCTCTTGCTCAAGCTGACGTAGGTGTGGCGATGAACACAGGAACTCAGGCGGCAAAAGAAGCTGGGAACATGGTAGACTTGGACTCTAACCCTACCAAGCTTATCGAAATTGTAGAAACAGGAAAGCAACTTTTGATGACAAGAGGAGCACTCACAACCTTCTCTGTTGCTAACGATGTTGCAAAATATTTTGCAATCTTGCCGGCACTATTTGCTACACTTTATGCAACTAATAATTTACCGGGCCCTCTCGCACAACTAAACATCATGCACTTGGCATCTTCACAAAGCGCTATCTTGAGCGCCGTTATTTTCAATGCTCTGGTTATCGTAGCTTTGATTCCGCTGGCACTACGTGGAGTTAAATATAAGCCAATGCCTGCTTCAGAACTTCTGCAAAGAAATCTACTTATCTATGGTGTAGGTGGTCTCATTGCACCTTTTATCGGTATTAAATTAATCGATGTTGTTATTACAACTATGGGATGGGTCTAATGAAAATATTAATGAATAACTTGAAAATTTTTCTCTTTTTTATTGTTCTGACGGGGGCCGTATATCCATTGTTTATCACGGTAGTTTCGCAAGCTATTTTTAACGATGAAGCAAATGGTTCGCTCTTGTCTAAAAATGGAAAAGTGGTTGGCTCTGGGCTAATCGCTCAGGAATTTAAAGGGAAACAGTATTTCTGGCCTCGTCCTTCAGCCGCTAATTATGATTCGGCATCTTCAGGGGCAAGCAATTTAAGTCCAGACAGTAAAACACTTCGTGAGACTATTGCAAAGAGAGCTGTTGATAATGGACTTGATATTAATAGTAATGATGATCTTTTGTACGCTTCAGGATCTGGTCTTGATCCGCATATAAGTCCAGAGTCGGCAGAGAGACAGATTAATCGGATTGTGGAAGCACGTCACCTAGATGTGGGGAAGGTCGAGGAATTAAAAAAACTTGTTGCAGATAATACTGAAGGCAGACAGTTAGGAATATTAGGAAGAGTTCGTTTAAATGTACTTAAATTAAATTTAATATTAGATGAAAAATTTTAGGTAGATATATGGATGAAATAATAAGACCAGATCCCGATAAACTTCTTGCGCGCTTAAAACAAGAAGAAGCGAACAAGAGCCGAGGTGCTTTCCGTATTTTTTTTGGAATGTGTCCTGGTGTTGGTAAAACTTTTGCAATGTTAAGAGCTGCTCAAGAACAACAAAAACTGGGTAAGAACATTGTCGTAGGTCTAATAGAGACACATGGACGTTCTGATACGGAGAAGATGCTTGAGGGATTGACTGTCATTCCAAGGAAAGAGATTCTCTATCGTGAAAAAATCATTCATGAATTCGATGTTGATAAGATTTTAATATTAAAACCAGACATTGTTTTGGTGGATGAACTTGCTCACACAAATGCACCTAGCTCTCGTCATGTTAAGCGCTACCAAGACGTGATGGAATTACTTGATGCTGGGATTAGTGTCTATACGACTCTCAATGTTCAACACATTGAGAGTCGTGCAGACATTGTTCAGCAAATCACTGGTGTACAGGTGAGGGAGACAGTACCAGACTCACTTTGGGATTTGGCCGATCAAATTGAGTTGATCGATATTTCTCCTCAAGAGCTTATTAAAAGATTGAAGGAAGGGCGCGTTTATCTTGGTGATAAAGCGGCGAGAGCAGAAGATAACTTTTTTAAAGAAGCCTATCTTGTAGCTTTGCGTGAAATATCACTTCGATTTACAGCAGAAAAAGTGGATCATGATCTTCAAGGCCATCTTTCTATAAGACAGATAACTTCCCCATGGAATACGAATGAACGTTTAATGGTGGCCGTCAGTCATAGTCCGCACTCGGCTAAATTAATCAGGGCCGCAAGAAGAATGGCTTTCAACCTTGAAGCCCCCTGGATTGCAATTCATATTGACAGTGGGATGCGATTAAATCAATTTGATCAAACAACTTTATTTCAAAATTTGAATTTGGCACGTGAATTGGGAGCAGAGATTGTGTCTCTTTACGATAGCGATATCGTGTCTGCACTTAATCGTGTTGCTTTAGAAAAAAATGTGACTCAAATAATTTTAGGAAGACCTGAACGCAGAATGTTTAGAGTTCTCCTCGATAGGCTCATACAAAATACACATTTTGTAGATATTCATATCATACGACAGGAAAAAGATTCAGCCGAAGTGAAGAAAAAAAGAAAGGCTGCCGCATCTCCTATGTTTTTCACCAATGGTCCAGTCCCTTATTTTCATACCCTTTATTTTTTAATCATGGTTACAATTCTAGGTCTTTTTCTCAATCCATCTATCGGTTATCGCGCGATAGGATTTCTTTATCTCATGAGTGTTATTGTTGTAGGATTTAGAAGCACATTGGGGCCTATTTTATTTGCATCGCTTTCGGGGGCACTCATTTGGGATTATGTTTTCATTCCTCCTCTTTTTACATTTCAAATTAATGAAATTGAAGATAAAATGATGTGCCTTGCCTTTGTGTTAGTTGGAGTTCTGTCTGGAGTTCTAGCGAGAAAAACCAAGACGAAAGAAAGACTTCTTATTTTAAGAGAGCAAAAGACCAGTGCCCTTTTTAATTTATTAAAAGATTTTTCTACCGCGATGGACATAAAGGGAATTTGCGACCTGACAGAAAGAAGTATTCAGTACCTTCTCGATGCTCAAATAACAATACTTCTGGCAAATGAAAATAAAATTATTACAAGAAAATCTACTAGATCTAGTGATGTTTCAGATAAAGAATTTGCTCTGGCCCTTTGGAGTTTTGATAATAAAAAAACTGCGGGCTGGTCAACCCAAACGCTTTCAGAGTCTCGCTGTTTAAGCATTCCTTTAATCGTTCCAGGTAAAATTTTAGGAGTTCTTCTTTTTTATCCAGACTTAAAAAAAATATTAAGCATAGAGGAAAGGAATTTGTTAAATAGTATCTGTTTCCAACTCGCCAATGCTCTTGAGCATTTAATGCTTCAAGATCAGAATAAAAATATTCAATTGCTGGAAGAATCAGAAAAGCTTCATCAAACGCTTCTCAACTCGGTTTCGCACGAAATGCGTATTCCGCTTACTTCAATTATGGGTACAGTGAGTGCCTTACAAGACACAAAAATTCAGAATAATCCAGAAATGATTAAAATTCTCAATTCTGAATTGATGCAATCAAGTGAAAGACTCAATCGTGTTATTGAAAATTTGCTGAATATAAACAGATTGAATTCTGGCCTTCTCACATTGAAGAGCGAATGGGTAGAAGTTTCTGATTTGGTTCACTCTACTATTTCTAACATAAAAATTAAGGATCATAAGATTGTCGTTTCAGAACTCTCTCCCAAGGTCTATCTTTATTGTGACGAAAGATTACTAGAGCATGCTTTGGTCAATCTCTTGTTGAATGCGAAAACGTATTCCCCAGAAGGAACAACCATCACTGTCCAGATTGAAAAAGATGAAAAGACAATATTCATAAGAGTTTTGGATCAAGGAGCTGGGATTCCCGAAGATCAACTTGAAGCTATTCTTGATAAATTTTATCGTTTGCCTGGAAGTCCAACAGGTGGAGTTGGGTTGGGGCTTTCTATTGTTAAAGGAATAATGGAAGCACATGGAGGAAGTGTGCACGCATCCAATAGAACAGACGAAACAGGGGCAGTGTTTTCACTTGAGTTGCCATGGATAGAACCCCCACATGAACTCAATGAAGCTTAAAAATAAATAAGAGAAAGGGAAGAGTGTTCTGAGTGCACTTCCCTTTAAGATAAATGCTTACCTGTTGCGTCCCTCTTTGCTTAAACTTATGGCTAAAAAACTACTTCCAAGTATCGCTGAAATTAGAGATCCTAGAACTATCCCTGTTTTTGAGTAAATTTCTTGTTCAGGACTAAGGGCAAGACTTGAAATAAAAAGTGCCATAGTAAATCCAATGCCAGCAATAAAGCCAATTGCTACAATATTTTTCCAGTGAAGGCCTGAGGGGAGCTTGGCCAATCCTAAGGCAACCGCTAAAGCAGAAAATAAAATAATGCCTGTTGGTTTACCGATGACTAATCCAAGCACAACCCCTTGATGGATAAGGTTTTGAATAATTTGAGATAAATTAGTTCCGAGAATATTTATTCCTGCATTCGCTAATGCAAAAATTGGCATAATTCCATAACTGACCCAAGAATGAAGTTTGTTAACTAAATCGTCCAAAGGTGAGTAAGTAGAAGTTGATCTTTTTTTAGTTGGAAAATTATACGGTGTCATTAATCCAATTAAGACTCCAGCGATGGTAGCGTGAACCCCTGATAAGAGAAATCCAAACCAAGCGATTGCACCTAAAATAGTATAAATTAAATATGACCTTAATCCAATGGCCTTAATGAACATCATAAACTAGTTATTTAAGAGTTTTACCAAATTTTTTCATGATGTGTTTATGCAGGGGCGCTTGAGTATATTTGTAAATATACCAAGGAAGTGAAGGAAAAAATCCATGAACAGTTGCTAGTGCATATTTGCCACTGGCAACTTGTCTGAATTCAAGACTGCCAGTGTTTGTCGTTTGAGTTAAAATACCTCCAATAATATGAAATTTAACTCGATCAACATTTTCTTTTTCTTGTATTTTTTTTAAAATTAGTAACGGTATTTTTAGCATAAAGAAGTAAAAAATAATGAGATCATTGATTTCATTTATTCTGATAAAATACTTAAAATTTGACGGGAGCCAGCTGATATATTTTTTATAGATTGTCTCATTGTTTAAACGATTTGGATTAGGAAGTCTTTGTATCGAACGAACGGTACGATCGACAAGCTTACTTCTTGAACCTTTTTTAACTATCTTGTTTGTAGATACCATTTTGAGCATTTCTTTAAAACTTCGATATTTGATGACATCTTCAATCATAGGGGAGATGGACGTCATTGGGAGATCACACATAAGGCTATCAATTAAAGGCGATACAAGTTCATAATCGGTTTCACCAAATATTGTAACCCATAACTTCGAAAATCGGATATAGAAAAAGGGAATCGGAATTAAAATTTTTTTCTTTCCGAAGTGATCAATGGTTTGTTCTATAAGATTTTTGTAAGTTAACGTCTCTCCAGTAACAATATTAATTGTTTTATTAAAGAACATTTTATTGTTAATACTTTTGATAATGACAGCAATTAAATCGTCTATGTAAATGGTCTGAGTTTTATTTTTTGTCCATTTGGGAAGCAACATAAAAGGTAGATTAAGAACAAGGTTTTTGAGAATCTCAAATGATGAGCCTCCATCGCCAACCGCCATGCCGGCCCTGAGAACTGTTATTGGAATATTGGTATATCGTAAAACATCCTCAACTTCTTTTCTGCTGGTTAGATGTTTGCTGAAACTGCCAGCTTCGGGAATTAAACCTCCCAAATAGATCATTTGTTTTACTTTTTCTTTATGACAGGCACGCGCAAAGTTGTCCGCAAGAAGTAGATCCGTATCTTGAAAATTTCCTTGAAAAAGCCGGGAGGAAGGCATCATCGAGTGAACAAGATAAATGGCAATGTCTGTATCTTTAAGTGCCGCTATGGTACTACTAAGTGAGAAGAGGTCGACCTCAACCCAGGTCACGTTTTTGTCCTTAGAAATTTTAGAAGTTCGGCTTAATGCCTTAATCGATAGATTTGTATCTAGATTTTTAATGAGATTTTTCCCAATAAAACCTGATGCGCCGGCAATTGTTATATTCATAATTTAAACCCGCTCTTCTTATTTAAAAACCTTAAAAGCCCATCTGGATACGGATTAAAAAGATAGTATGCCCAGAAGTTGAGAATAGCGTGCCTTATTGCCCAATAGACAAGAACTTATTCCGATAATTGGTTTAATTTTTAAACATCTATCCATTCATTAAGGGTAACAAGATTTTTTCATTTCTTGCTAAAAAACTTAAGAATGAATCAGAACTAACACATATTTTCTTTTTCAATTTCTAAAAGAATAACAAAAATTGAAATCATCGATAAGCAAATCCTATTGTTTCAGGAGTTTCAGGAACAACTGCTGCCTATTACTTAAATTAAGTAAGGATATGATGTATCTACCTTTGAAGCGAGAATTACTTCGGGGGTCATACTAATACAGTAGAAATTGAAATCTTAGGGAAAAGAGTCCCAATTGGCACAGGATTTTTAGTTCACAACGATAGAACTTATCCCAACTTAATAGATTTTTGAATAAACTGAAAATGGTAAGCATCAAAGTGAAATGAGTTTCAGTGTAATGAGAAAGACTGATAATTTAATGTGGACCGGAAATAATTGTTTCACATTTTTTGCCTAATTTAAAAATCTATTCAACTGCTTCTAGTCCTGTTGTCCTCAGGGGGGACAACTTTAGGACGATGAATATGATTCATAAGAGAGGAATTGGTTCTAAACCGCAAGCGAACTGAAAGAATTTACAAAGAGGAAAAAAATTCTTTTAATTGATATTTCTCATTTGTAGATTGCATTATGGATTCTCCTTTAAAGGTTAATAGATCATCCGAGATAAATTTTCCCATCTGTATAACGTGATAAAGTACTGTTCCAGTAATCATTAAGCTTATTTAAAATTGCAATATTCGGGGACGATATACCAAACGCCAAGTAAATCTTTATTCCATTGATACCTTGAATTTTTTTATACCTATTCTGACTTTTTAGGTACAGCTCCAATTCAATTGCTATTCTGTGTGAGGATTAATTTGTTTTTAGCGTTTCTCAAGGAATATTTTTTATAAATCATCGAGCGAATGACATGTTCAGCTATCCATTTTTTAATAATCCCCAGTTCTTCTAAAAACATTCTAAGCTTGATCAATTTAAAATCATGATCAATGCTAGCTTGATTCCAGTAACACTTAAAATTCTCTAAGCTCAATTTCTTTGCCCCAAGAGGAGCAATGGTTCAAAGGTTTTCGGTTGTCATTAATATCCCTGCTCTTCTTATTAATCCTTCCTTTTCAAGAATGCGAAGACGGCGAAGGACCGTTGAATAATAGACATTATTAAAATGTTTTTCAACAATGACTGTCGTTGATAATAATCCATAATTTCCTAAGTCAGATAAAAGGTACTGTTTTCTATTTGTGAAATACATCAATTGCTCTTCTTAAATAAAACTTGCTAACGCTTTCTCAATTACATTCTCTTCTTTTACGACACTGTTGTTTCTTTGGATGCTCTTAGATTTTTAATAATTTCCTCTTCGCAATAAGCTTTTGCTTTTTTTTGCAACGAAGATTAAAATTCTTCTTTTTTGTAGTAGCAATACAAAGCAAAAAGGCCCGAACCGATTAAAATAAATGTTTCAAGCATACTGACCTCCAAAAAATAAAATAAGACTCTGGCAAATCTTGTGATTCGCTAAAATAGCTAATGAGTCCTGTTTTAGATGGTAATTTTTTCATGAATAATCAGCCTTGCCGATTAATGCGTGCCAGGAGTATTGATGCGATTTTAGAATTCTGATTTATTCGCCACAGAGTTCTAAGTATTTAAAATTCTCTTTCACCACTTCCCGCAATAAATTTTAGATGAATAGTTTTCTTATTTCCTCAAGGAATAAGAGACTTGATGCAATTCCAATGGCCTGCCCCCATTCGAATGGACCCAAGGGCACAGTCCCGAAAACAGCTTGTAATGGAGGCCAATGAACCACAAGAACCTGAAGCAATATAACAAGAGCGAGAGAAGTCCAAAGTCGATAATTCGTAAAAAATTGAAGTCCAAAGGCAGAGCGTCCCTCGGATCGAGCATTGAAGGCATTGAAGAACTGAAACAAGACAAATGTAGTAAATGACAGGGTCTTGGCTTGTTCGAGCTTGCCATTGATCATTCCAACACGAAGTAGGTACAATGTTCCCGCGGCCATAACTGCTCCATAAAATAGCAAAGAGCGTAGGCGCTGCGAGGAAAGAATCTGTCCTTCTAGAGGACGAGGAGGTCTTGTCATAATTTCTTCTTCCGCTAGGTCCATGCCTAAGGCAATCGCTGGAGGCCCATCCATTATCATCGCAACCCAGAGCACTTGAATGGGATTAAGCGGAGAAGGAAGACCCAAAATAGGTGCAAAAAAAATGGAAAGAAGGGCTCCAATGCTGGTTGAGAGTTGAAAGCGCATGAACTTTACGATGTTGTCATAAATTGTTCGACCTTCGTGAACAGCTTGGATGATTGTCGCAAAGTTGTCGTCGGTTAAAACCATTGTAGCTGCTTCCTTGGCCACCTCAGTCCCAGATCCCATCGCAATGCCAATATCTGCGGCCCTAAGGGCCGGAGCATCGTTTACTCCATCACCAGTCATCGCAACTACCTTACCGTTGCTCTTTAACGCTCGCACGATGCGAAGTTTGTGTTCTGGAGCGACACGAGCGAAAACAGAAATTAGTGAGATTCTTTTTGATAATGCTTCATCGTCTATTTGTTCAAGATCAGCTCCTGAAATGGCCTCACCTTCAAGCCCTAATTCGCTGGCAATGGCCATGGCGGTATCGAGGTGATCACCCGTAATCATTTTAACATCAATCCCGGCTTGCTTGCAGCGCTTAATGGCTTCTTTGGCCTCTGCTCGTGGCGGATCAATCAAGCCAATGAGACCGATAAAAGTCAGATTAGTGATCTCTAAAAGTAAATCGCCTTGTAACGAAAATTCCGATGATGTTTTTATCTTAGAAGCTACTGCCAGCACTCTCATTCCACGACGTGCAAGAAGAGTAATTTCATTCTTAACTTCAGCGATATGCTGAGAATCCAGTGGTGCGAATCCTTCGGCCGTGAGTATTTGGCTACAATGCTGAAGAATGACATCAGGAGCCCCTTTTACTAGTACTTCAATTCCATCTAAAGATGTATGAAAAGTGGCCATAAATTTTCGCTCGGATTCGAATGGAATTTCTGCGATTCTAGGGCGTATTTGACGAAGCTCTGAAGCGTTTGATCCTAGCTCCATTGCAAGCTTAATCAGTGCTATCTCTGTTGGATCTCCCACAAATTTTTCATTATGAATCTGAACATCATTACAGAGGACGAAGGGGTCAATGAGTGCTTCGATATAAGTTTTCTTTATTTCGGTTTTAGCATTGCGGACATCATAGGTTCGTGGGTGAATCCAAAAAGCTTCAGCTGTCATCAGGTTCTGAGTTAGGGTTCCAGTCTTATCTGTACAAATTACGTTTGTAGATCCAAGAGTCTCAACACCGGCCAGGCGTTTAACCACGGCACGTTTACGGGCCATACGATAGAGACCAAGTGCCAAGGTTACAGTTACAACTGCAGGAAGCCCTTCTGGCATCGCTGCAACGGCAAGCGAGATTGATTCCATTGCGATCTGCTTTAAAGTATCTCCGCGGAAGTATTCAAATATTCCAATAATTGCAACAACGCTAACTGCAAATGCAGCCAGGCGCTTTCCTAGTTGATCAAGCTGTTTTTGAAGTGGAGTGGGCGGAAGTTCAATTGAACCAATCATCGCTGCCATCTTGCCAATCTCAGTACGAGCTCCGGTTCCTGTGACCAATAATTCACCTCTTCCTCTTGTGACATTGGTATTCATGTAGGCCATATTGACTCGTTCACTGATAGGAGCTTTTGAATCTAGCTCGACGTCTTGCCTTTTGGCAGTTGGAACTGATTCCCCAGTGAGAACGGACTCATCAATCTCAAGTGATTGTGAAACAAGTAGCCTACCATCAGCAGGAACGCGACTCCCGGTATCAAGTAGAACAATGTCACCTAATACAATATCTTCAGCCGCTACTTCGAATGTTTTTCCCTCGCGGCGTACATTAGTTCTTCGTGGAATCATTCCTTTTAAGGCAGCAAGAGTTTTTTCCGCTTTATACTCTTGAAGAAAACCTAGAATGGAATTGAACGCCACAACGGCTGCGATCATAAGTGCATCCTTGAGATCTCCAATCGACCAGGCCGCAATAGCCGCGAGTCCCAAGAGTATATTTAAGAATCCTTTGAGTTGATCAAACACTACGCGAACGACTGATCGCGGAGAGCGTTCAGCTAATTGATTTGCACCAAATTGGACACGTCGAGAATTTATCTCCTCTTCATTTAATCCCATCACGCTAGAATTAAATTGAATAAGACAATTCTCTACAGGCACCGTCCAAGAGTTGAACGAGATCTGTTCAGAATTAAGTGTCGAGTGACCTTCTTTTTTTGAAGTAGGTGTCATTATCTATAATCCTAAATTGAAATTGGAATTCGTCATTACGAGGCGAGAGTGCATCATAATTTTTGAAATATAAAACACCATGACCTAAATAACAAATACTGTTTTTCACTTGATGTTTAAAATTGCCCAATGTAAATGCTTAGTAGTCCGTAATTAGATGATGTAAGTGTTACGCGTTAGAATCTTGGGGGATTGATGGCTAAATTTATAATCAAATTTGAACAATTGATTACAACTATTCTCATGTTGTTGATGGTCCTTGTCGTTACAATGACTGTTGCCGATTTAGCATGGCTTCTTTTTAAAGATGCCATAACTTCTCCGGTTCTTATCCTCGACACTAGTGAATTACTGGATATATTTTCAATGTTCCTTTTGGTTTTAGTTGGCATCGAACTGGTTGAAACACTCAAAATCTATGTTTTTCAACATGAAATCCGAACTGAAATAATTATCCTTGTTGCCATCATCGCACTTGCTCGAAAAATAATCACTCTAGATTTGAAAGAAGTCTCGAACGGGTCGTTGCTAGGAGTAGCTGCAATTATGTTATCACTTTCTATTGCCTATTACGTAATAAAAGGGGGTCGCATAAGTGGTATTAAATTTCTTAAAAATGAGGAGTAAAACGATCATACACTCCCGCCAACATTGTCGAAATTGTTTGTCTTAGGTAACTAAAAGTACCCTTTATCATTTTCAAGCTTTTGACTAAATCGTGAATCATGGCTAAAGATAAAATCGGGGAGAATTGCACCCAAAGATTGACGTAAGAAAAGTGGTTGAAGCCGTTATAAAAGAACTTCCCTTTCAAAAAGAAAGATTAACGGGAGATCAAATTAAGTTTATTCTAACTTATTTTGAATTTCTTTAAGGGAATTTGCTTTGAAGGTTGTTAATGAATCGCATGCAGCCGTGGCCAAGTGGGAGAAGTGTGCTGATAAATCAATAAGTATGGATATTAATATAGAAATACTCTTGCGACTTTTGTTCTTGAGAGAGTTCTTGCAAAAAACCATAAGCAGAGAAATAAGTATTTTGAAAGTTATCTTGAACTTAGACAAACAAGCTTCACTGTTAGTAAGCCATGGCCAGTTGTAGAAATGTCGACATAATTTAAGAATATATTTATGGAAGTAAAATATATAAAAGCAGAAGAGGGACCAGGATCATCAGTTAAATATTTTGATGATAAGGGTAAAGTTTGGCAATTCGTTGGTGGAACAAGAACTTGGAGAAATCAGAACCCTGGAAATAAGGTTGTGGGAGATTATTCTCGCAATAATGGAATGATTGGAAATGCCGGTGGTTTTGCTATTTTTCCAAATTACGAAGCTGGTCATAATGCCTTGTTGATTCTATTAATTAAGAAATATGGCAACTACGATTTAGTAAAATTAATGGAAAGATTTGCTTAGTTTAAAGATGAACTCGCTACAAAACAGCTTCTTCCCAAAAGAGATGATTGCATCATTAAATTTAGTCATTCTAAAAAAGGTATATTCATATCGGATTTTTGTGGTGGTCGTGAGCTTATCACTGGCTTTTATCAAAAAATTGATGAATTTAAATTAGAAACTTTTAAAATTATTCCTTCACTCCAATAAAATTTTTCTCAAGTCCGACCCGGTCCGACTAGTCCGACTGAATCCGTGAAATGGGTTGAAAAAAAGTGAAATATAGTGAAGTGACGAAGTCTAAAAAAATTACTGTTCGCTCTTAAACTCTTAATTTGCTCGATTTACTGAACGAGTTCGAGTAGGTTTTGGATTCCATTTAAAAGCTTCATATTAAGCGTTGAAACTTCTGTTATATATCAGCTAAAACCTAGTGGCCCGTGGTCACTTTGCGGGTCGTTGAATTGGAATTCAGGCATGCTTGTCAGGTACTACGTTGATAGCGAGGGAAGGAAGCAATCCTACGGACTGCCGGCCAGTTGGCTGGGAACTTCTTTAGGTATGCAGTACGCTTTTTAATATAAATTCTTAGTGATGTTTAGAAATTGGACATTTTGTACTTTTTTCATTGCGTTTAACTTTAAGCCAATTTTGTGCAGCCTCTTTTTTTTGCTGCAATCATAAAAATGTCTGCAGTAAGTTTCATTTTGGTTGAAGTGGCTTCAGGAGGCAGCTTTTCTATCTCCTGTTTACGGCTTATCAATAATTGACTATTAAGCAAAAAATCTTTTTCAAAATTACTAATTTCCTCGTTAAGTGCGACGCAATCACTGCCAGTATCAGCGTAGCTCCATTGATGAATGGTCAGAAAAATCAAACTGAAGATTGAAGCAAGAGTAGTTGAAACTATTTTATTCATATCAATTTAAAAGTATAGGCAATGAGCATGAACAGTCAAGAATCATCTTATTTTAGAGATGAACAGTCAGTATGAATAGAAAAGTTTATTTTTTTAAGATTAAAAAAGCACCGGAAATAAGTAAAGCAACACCAATAATTCTTATGCTATCAATTTTATGTATCGGCAGACCAAACACACCATAATGATCCACAATTAAAGTCATTAATAATTGCCCTAAAACAATTTGTCCAAAAAAAGTACTTGCCCCAATTTTAGGAAGCGCGAAAAGTGCTCCAAAAATAAATACACTTCCAACTACTCCTCCAGTAAATAAATACCAAGGGATAGTCATTACTTTTTTTATCGATGGTAAAGCAACTGAGGATACTGAAATGGCAAAAAGAAACAATAACATTCCACCAAAAAAATTAACAAAAGCAGCACCAAAAGGATGTTGAATTTTCTGGGATAAATTTGAAGTTATTATTCCTTGAAAGGGAATAAAACAACCAATTGAAAATGCCAATATTGTCCACAAGTAATTCATTACTATTTCCTATTTATAAAGTTTGTTTTAATTTTAAAGGAGTGTGTAATGTATTACAAAAGGCAAAAACCTTCTCATTAACGATTAAAAAGAGTTAGAGCAGTTATTCAATATAGTGTATAATCATTTATACACTATTACGAATATGCCTATTAAGAGATTTCTTGAAGATCTTTTAAGGCAAGGAAGGTTTGAAGAGTATGTGGAATTTATTAGTCAACAATTTTAATCCACATTCCGTTGAAGTTACTTGTACCGCTGGAGCTGGAAGCTCGTGTGGTGGTGCTTTAAAAATTATTTTTGGAGGTTATTATGAAAGGTTTAGATAGTGTTAAAGAGTATTATGGAAAAATTTTGTCAACAAATAAAGATTTAAAAACCAATGCATGTTGTTTGGCTGATTCTACACCAAAAAAAATCAGAGAAATTCTTAAAGATATCCATCCTGAGGTTATTGAGAAGTTTTATGGGTGTGGTTCGCCCATTCCTGATGATCTTGAGGGAAAAACAGTATTAGATTTAGGAAGTGGCTCGGGAAGAGATTGTTATATTTTATCAAAACTTGTTGGGCCTAGTGGCAAGGTTATTGGCGTTGACATGACCGATGAGCAAATTGAAGTTGCTAAAAAATATATTGATTATCATACTGATAAGTTTGGATATAAAAAATCGAATGTCGAGTTTGTAAAAGGGTATATTGAAGACCTAAATGAAATAGGAATCGCCACCTCTTCGATTGATGTTGTTATCTCAAATTGTGTAATTAATTTGTCACCATCCAAAGAAAGAGTCTTCACTGAAATTTTTAGAGTTTTAAGGCCAGGAGGGGAATTATATTTTTCAGATGTTTTTTCATCGCGAAGAATTCCTGAAGAACTTGTTCAAAATTCCGTCCTAATGGGTGAATGCTTGAGTGGCGCACTATATACAGAAGATTTTAGAAGACTGTTGGCAAAAATCGGTTGTCAGGATTCAAGAGTTTTATTCAAATCAAAAATTACGATTCAAAATGAAGAAATTGAACGACTAGTAGGACGAATTGAGTTTTCATCAATTACGATCAGGGCCTTTAAATTAAATTTAGAAGATAGATGTGAAGATTACGGTCAATTTGCAGTTTATCTTGGAACTATTAAAGACAGTCCAAACTCTTTTGTCCTAGATGATCACCACTTGTTTGAAACAAACAGGCCAATGGCCGTTTGTCAAAATACTGCAATGATGGTTTCTGATACTCGCTATGGAAAACATTTCAAAATCTATGGTGATACTAAAACACACTTTGGGTTATTTGACTGTTCGGCACCGGCAACAACTGATAATAATGATTGTGCGACAGGGGCATGTTGCTAAGGACAAAAGATGAAAATTAAATTTGTATCTGAATTTCTAGGAACTGCTTTTTTACTCATGATAGTTGTTGGTTCGGGTATCATGGGAGAGAGTCTCGCTGGGGGAAATAATGCCATAGCCTTACTTGTCAACTCACTGGCAACTGGCGCAGGTTTGTTTGTTTTAATTCAAAATCTGGGGCCGATATCCGGAGCAAATTTTAATCCCATCGTCAGTTTAGTTGAAGCATTGTGGGGGAGACTTGATCGAAAAAGTCTTATGCTTTATTGGATAGCTCAGTTTGCTGGTGCAATTGCCGGAGTATGGCTTACTCATGCGATATTTCATCAAGAAATTATTCAGTTATCGACTAAGGCCAGATTTGGAAGTCATTTATGGATTTCTGAAATTGTAGCAACATTTGGATTGATTTGTACCATTGCACTTTCAGGAAGAAAGCACGTTGAGTTTGCACCTATAAGTATTGCTGCCTATGTTACATCTGCCTATTGGTTTACTTCATCTACCTCATTTGCGAATCCTGCCGTAACTGTAGCTCGAATGTTTACGAATACTTTTTGCGGAATAGATCCGACAGGAGTTTTTCCCTTCATACTAGCTCAAATAACGGGAGCACTTTTTGCTTTTGTAATTCTAATTAAGGTTAGAAATGAAGTTAAATCTACTTAAGTTATTCGCTCAGATTTTTTTTCTTTCAAAAATTATAGAGACAATGGCAGCTCAATGGTGAATGCCGATCCAGTACCTAGATGACTTTCAACCTTGATGGATCCATTATGGGCTTCAATGATTTGACTGACGATATAAAGGCCAAGCCCTAATCCGCTGACTTCTGTTCCAGTTACCCGTTCAAATCTTTGGAAGATCCGTTTTAAGTCCTCTTCCGCAATACCTATGCCCTGATCCTCAATGATAATTACAGCGCGTTCATGCTCTGTGCGAATATTTATTTTAACAGGCTTTCCTGCTCCATATCGAATGGCATTTGTTAATAGGTTGGTAATGACTTGTTCAATTCTTAATTTATCCCATCTACCGTTTATGGGGTCACATGAATTAATTTCAAGCTGCATACCCGCCGCCTTGAACAGCTCAAGGTTTCTTTCAACTACCTCATGGATTAAGGAACATAAGTCAAAGTTCTCAAGGTTTATGGTAAATTTTCCCGAACTTATTCGAGAAATATCAAGCATGTCATCAATGAGCCGGGTTAATCGCTCTAATTGCTTATTATCAGCGTCAAACATCTTAGCTAATTTTTCGGTAGTTAATGCAGAATCTAATCCTCTCTCAAGGTTTCGTTTTCTACTCTGGGCCTGAAGTTTTAAAGCGGTGAGAGGTGTTCTCAATTCATGGGTAGCAATTGCCATGAATTCTTCTCTGGCGCGGATAGCTTGTTCCAATTCAGCCTTGGTTTTCTTTAGCTCCTCAACTTGTTTTTTAAGTTCCTTTTTTTGCTGAGAGAGTTCCAGAAAAATATTCACTTTGCTTTTTACCGAATGAGGATCAAGAGGTTTTCTGAGAAAATCCACAGCACCACTTTCATAACCTTTAAAAACATATATTTGATCTTTTGCACCAGCAGTTACGAAGATGATAGGAATGTTTTTTGTTTTATTTGATCCACGCATAAGTTCAGCAAGTTCAAAACCATTCATGCCTGGCATTTGAACATCGAGTAAGGCCAGAGCGAAATCATGCTTCATCATCAGCTCAAGAGCTTCTTGTCCGGATAGCGCTTGAGAAATATTCACATCATCTCGTTCCAAGAGTGCTTTGAGTGCGACTAGGTTATCTTTCACGTCATCGACGATCAGGATTTCAAATTTAGCTGTTTTATTGGTTTCTGACATAATATTTTCCTTTAGCGATGATTTACTAAACTCCGGTGTCACAGGATTTAAATTCTGAAGAAAATCTGCAATTTGATCTAAAGACAGAACACAGTCAGGGGACGCGTAAGGCAATCCAGCAGCGGGCATCACTGGTATTTCTGCACTTGTAGGGTTCTGTACTATGACCAATCCTCCGTTCTCTTTAATATTTTTTAAACCCATGGCCCCATCTTCGCTGGCCCCTGTGAGCAAAATGCCCAATAGAGATTCACCAAAGGTCTGCGCTGCTGATTTAAATAATACATCAATGGAGGGTCTTGAAAAAAGAATAGGCTCATCAAGGGTTAAGGAAAATGTTTTATTTTTTTCAATTATAAGATGATGACCAGGAGGAGCGAAATATATTATTCCGGGTTTTATACTTTCTTTTTCCGCAGCTTCTTTTACTTTCAGTTTAACTTTATGCTTAAAGACCTCAGGGAGAAGACTGGGTTTTCCTGCAGGAAGATGTAGGACGATGATGATTGGTAAGGGATAAGATTCAGACAGAACAGAAAGAATTTTTTCCAATGCTTCGATACCACCTGCCGAAGTTCCAATGACTACCGCCTCAATTTTTTGTGTAAATGGAATCATAATTTTTTCTCTTGAAGAGGATCGTTTTCATTTTTTTGATAAATCCGTTCCTTCTCTATTATTGTATCAAAGGCCTTAGCATATTTTGAAAATTCGATAGTTTCTTTTGGGCCAAGGCCCAAAAATCCTTTGCGGCCAAGTGATTCATAAAAAAGTCCTAATGCTCTATCCTGAAGTTTTCTATCAAAATAAATCAAGACGTTTCGGCATGATATGAATTGAGTTTCGGAAAATACACTATCGGTTGAAAGGCTATGATCTGTGAAGGTGATATTGCTTTTTAAGGATTTATGAAAAATAGCAGCATCAAAGTTAGCGGTATAATAATCCGAAAATGTTGCCTTTCCACCTGAGCGTTGATAATTCTTTGTAAATTTTTGAATGTCATCAAGCCCGAAGACTCCAGCTTGTGCTTTCTGCAGGCTTTTGGCATTTATGTCGGTGGCATATATGATGGTTCGATCTAAGAGTCCTTCTTCCTTGAGAAGGATGGCGTAGGAATAAGCTTCTTCTCCGGTACTGCAGCCAGCAACCCAGATTTTAAGCGAGGGATAAGTTTTTAGAACAGGAATAACTTTTTCCCTGATCGCGCGAAAATAGGATGGATCACGAAACATTTCAGTTACCGGTATGGTGAGATATTGAAGAAGTTCCGAAAAAATAATAGGGTCATGAAGTATTTTGTCCTGCAGAGCGGACAATGTCGCGCAGTTTAGCTCACGGAGGGCCAGAGACATTCTGCGTTTCAGTGATGCACGTGAATAGTCGCGGAAATCGTATTTATACTTGAGGTAGATGGCCTCGAGTAAAAGACCAAGCTCAATTTCAAAATCTGAGTTCTGATTATCCATTAAACCATCCGATCTTAGGCATCCAAACCCGAATGAGAGACAGGAGCTTATCTAGATCAACTGGTTTAGATAGATAATCATTGGCACCGGCCTCAAGGCATTTTTCTTGATCGTCTTTCATGGCCCTTGCTGTAACGGCAATAATGGGAAGACTCACGAATCTTTTTTGTTTTCTGATTTTCTTTGTTGCTTCGTAGCCATCCATTTCGGGCATCATAATATCCATGAGTACAAGATCTATACTTGGATCAAGATCAAGTTTTTCCAAAGCTTCATGACCGTTTCTTCCTACGATAATGGTGGCACCTTTTTGCTCAAGAGCACTGGTAAGAGCAAAAATATTTCTGATGTCATCATCTACCACCAGAATTTTTCTTCCTTCAAACACCTGTTCACGGCTCCTTGCCATTTTAAGCATCTTCTGACGATCAGCTGGCATTTTCGATTCCACTCGATGAAGAAACAATGTTACTTCATCAAGAAGCCTCTCAGGCGATCGGGCCCCTTTGATGATAATGGATTTAGAATATTTCCTTAACTTGTCTTCTTCTTCTCTTGAAAGGGAGCTGCCAGTGTAAACAATCACTGGAGGAAAATGTTGAATTTCCTCATGGGTCATTTGCTCCAGAAGTTTATCACCCGACATATCCGGAAGTCTTAGGTCCATGATCATACAGTCAAAGACAGTCTTCTTAAGTTCAACAAGTGCTTCACTGGCCAAGGCCACTGTGGTGATTTCAATTCCCGTGTCTTCGATCAGAAGGCAAATACTTTTTCGTTGCAATTCGTTGTCTTCAACCACAAGGATGCGGCTTATTTTTTGAGACAATTTGGCTTCAAGTTTTGCAAAGGCATTTTTAATTTCCTCACGTTTGATCGGTTTAAGCATATATCCTATTGCACCCATTTGAAGTGCTGTCTCAGAATAATCTTCTACCGAAATAACATGAACTGGAATATGGCGGGTCCTAGGATTTTGTTTTAGACGATCAAGCACCGTGAGACCCAGATGGTCCGGTAGTATCATATCAAGTAAAATGGCATCTGGACTATATTCAAGGGCCATCTTGAACCCTTCATCTGCCCCCTGGGCGACTAGGCATTTATATTTAAGCTCATGAGCAAGATCTAAAAGAATCTTGGAAAATATAGCTTCATCTTCAATGACCAAAACAGTCCGGCCTGGATGAGATAAGTTCTTGCGGTCATCATCAAAAGGTAACGGCAAAGTTTTTTCAAAATGTATTTGCTTATTAATTTCAGTTAAATTTACTTTCTCAACTTGTATACCAGAAGTATCTGAAGTATCAGAGTAGGCCTTAATCGGAGCAGTCAAAACTACTGAGTTATCATAAGACTCTGGTAGAATCAATGTGAAGCGACTTCCAATACCTACCGTACTCTCGACTTCAATACTTCCTCCTAAGAGCCTAGCAAGATCTCTAGAGATTGAAAGTCCCAAACCAGTCCCTCCGTATTTCCGGTTAGTCGTTCCATCAGCTTGCCTAAAAGCTTCAAATATAATTTGTTGCTGCTCTTTAGGTATACCAATGCCTGAATCACTCACTTCAAAGGCAAGTTTTCCTTTTGAATGACGATACAATCTAATTTTAACAGCTCCACTCGAAGTGAATTTGAGGGCATTTGATAGGAGATTCTTTAGGATCTGTTCAAGTCGTTGCCGATCAGTAGTAAGTGCCTGTGGAATATTTTCTTCAGATATCACTTCGAAGTTTAGTTTCTTTTCTTGGGCCAAAGATTGAAACGTTTGTTTTAAGCCTTCAAGAACTTTAGGAATGTAGACGTTTTCTACCCTGATATCGAGCTTTCCGGCCTCAACCTTTGAAAGATCTAAAATATCATTAATGAGATTAAGTAGATCATTGCCAGATGAATAAATTGAACCGGCAAACTGAACCTGCTCATCAGTTAAATTACCTTTGACATTATCCATTAGTAATTTTGCCAGGATCAATGAACTATTTAACGGAGTTCTAAGCTCATGAGACATATTGGCCAAGAACTCTGTCTTATACTGGCTTGCTCTTTGGACTTCATTTGTCTTTTCTTCCAACAAGACTTGGGCCTTGTTCAGAGCTTTGTTTTTATCGTTGAGAATATTTTTCTGCTGCTCAAGGGCCTGAGTCTGTTCTTCTAGCTGATTATTTGTTTTCTCAAGTTCAGATTGTTGATTTTGTAACCGAGCTTGTGATTCTTTTAAGGCGCGAGATTGCTCTTCTAGTTCTTCATTGGCGGTCTTTAGTTCTTCTTGTTGTGATTGAAGGCTCTGGTTTAAAGTCTGAGATTTTTCAAAAAGTTCTTCAACTTTTTTCCTTACATTAGTCGTGTTGATGGCAATGCCGATGTTTCCAGAAACGTGACTTAAAAAAGCTCTTTGGTGCTCAGTAAAAGGGGTTATAGAAGCTATCTCTATCACTCCATTAACTTCGTCTTCGTAAAGAATAGGGCAGATTAAAAGGGATTTGGGAGTAATTTCTCCCAGGTCTGACTTAATTTTATTAAAATATCCTTCAGGCACATTTTCAATTAGAAATATTCGCTTCTCTAAAGCTGCCTGACCAATTAAGCCTTCACCAAATTCAATGGTCTTTTCTGATGCATCAGTTTTAGAGAGAGCATAACCGCTTACTCGTTTAAGTTTTTCATCACCATAGGCCCAGTAGAAAGCACCTAATTGCGCATTAGTAAATGGCACTAAATGGCTTAGGATACTTCGGCCTAGATGTGAAATATCTTGTTGCCCACGCATTCTCTCTGATAAAGCAATTAGTCCTGCTTGAAGATATTCTAATTCCCGAGACTTTTCTCTAATTAAAGCTTCGGAAACTTTTCTGGCCGTAATTTCACGCTCAGTGGTGGCGATCCCGGTTAACTTTCCTTTATCATCGGTGAGCTTGGTATTGGTCAGCCAAACATCAATGATCCTGCCATCTTTATGCTTACGCTTGGTCTCCAGGTTAGGCACCAATTCTCCGCGTTTCAGCGAGGCAATGAATTGGCGTGCTTCTTCTTGATATTCAGTGGGCACGGTATCTACGATATTTTTGCTGAGAGCTTCAGCTTCTGAATAACCGTACATTAGTTCAGCGCCTCGGTTCCACGCTAAAATATTGCCTTCTAAATCCTGGATGGTGATTGCATCGTTGGAATCCTGAATAACAGTCGCCATCCGACGAAATTTTTCCAGTGTTTTAGTTTGCTCCGAAATATCGCGTTCAGTGGTAGCGATTCCGGTCAGCTTTCCTTTATCATCAGTGAGCTTAGTGTTGGTTAGCCAGACATCGAGGATTCTGCCATCTTTAGTTTTTCGTTTGGTTTCCAAGTTGGGTACCAATTCTCCGCGTTTCAAAGAGGCAATGAATTGACGGGCCTCTTCTTGATATTCGGTGGGCACGGTATCCACGATATTCATGCAAAGGGCCTCGGCTTCTGAATAACCATACATTTCTTCAGCGCCTCGGTTCCAGGCTAAAATATTGCCTTCTAAATCCTGGATGGTGATCGCATCGTTGGAATCCTGAATAACAGTGGCCATTCGACGAAATTTTTCTAACGAGTGTTTTTGCTCAATGGTAGAAGTTTTAGAGTCTTTGGCATTAACTTTAATATTTGTAGGTGCGGATTTTTTTTGAAGACTTACTTTTTTTAAGGCCATTATTTACTCTTAATATTTTGTTAAATCGAAGAATCTTCGACTCAGAACCACTCAAGTTATCTTATTTTTGGAGAAGTATGTAAATTAACGGCCCGAACCTAGCGGGTTGTTTTTTTGGAATAATAAAATGATTGAACTTAATTTGATCAATCAAATCATTAGATTTTTGAACATTACATTTTTGAATCATTACATTATTAGAGTCATTGTCATAGTCATTTACTGTGGCTCGCATAGTCAATGGAGTTATTTGTTCGACAAAGAAATTGGCCGGATCAAAGTTCAGCGCAAAAGATCGTGGTGGAAAATGCTTTTACTTTAATTGAATAATCGCTTGGTTTAAATTCTCAGCTATATTTTCATCCGCATTCACATGCTTCTTGATAAGCGTGAGAAGCTTTTTAAAATTAAAAGGTTTCTCAAGCCAATCGATTGCATTAATATCTTTTGCTCGCTGTTGGGCATCGGCAGCAGCAGTCATGACAACAATCGGACAGAGGTGACCATACAAAGCATGGACCTTCAGGCCGAATTGCCATCCGTTCATCACGGGCATCATCATATCGAGTAGAATCAAATTGGGTAGACCATTATTTTTTATTAATTCAAGAGCGACTGCTCCATTTTCTGCAACTTGTACCGTATAGCCTTCATTTTCAAGTAGCATTTCTAGAGAAAATAAAATGTCTACATCGTCTTCAACTATAAGAATTTTTTTAAATTTTAAATTAGTCATACTTTTAAATTCTCTTTTGGAAGCTCAATATAAAAAGTGCTTCCCTTTCCTTCAACACTTTCAACTCCAATTCTCCCGCCATGTAAATCTATTATCGCGCGACAAATAGAAAGTCCAAGGCCCAGACCACTGGGCATAACAGTTATGTCGGAACTGCCTCTAGAAAAAGCTGTAAAAAGTTCTGCTTGCTTTTCCTTCGAAATACCGGCCCCATGATCAGTGACAGAAAATCGAATCATATTGGACATATCAACAAGCGTGACTTCGATAGCGCCTGTGTTTGTGTATTTAATAGCATTATCAAGAAGGTTTGCAAGAACTTGGCTTAACCTTAAAGGATCTATATTAAGTACAATCTGTTGATCAGGTTTGTGGAAAATGAAGCTGCGTGCAGGAGCTAGTATTTGGAATTCTTCAATACATTCAGAAATCAATGAAGCTATATTGGTTGGGGCCAAGACTGGAATGAACATACCACGTTCTAATCCGGACATGTCCAGAAGATCAACAACTAAACTGGCAAGACGATCTGTCGGTGCTCGTAGCCTCGCTAAGATTTTCATATCGAGAGGCTGACCTTTTTCTATCTGTTTTTCGATAACTTGAAGTAGAAGAGAAATGGATGCAATAGGGTTGCGTAATTCATGAGCTGCTAGATCCAAAAACTTATTTTTTTTTGCAGTCAGGCTCTCGGACTCTTCTTTGAGAATGAATACTGCTTTTGCCGCAGCTTCATTAAGTAAAAGTGCCGCTTTTTCAGTTGCACCTTTGGGCAAGAGTGCCGCTTTTTCGGCAGCCTCTTTAAGTAGGAGTGTCGCTTTTTTCGCGGCATCTTTGGGCAAGAGTGCCGCTTTTACTGTAGCATTTTTGACTAAGTTTGCTGCTTTTTCGGCTGCATCTTTGGGCAAGATTGCAGCTTTTTCCGCCGCATCCTTGGACAAGTTTGCAGCTTTTTCCGCCGCATCCTTGGACAAGTTTGCAGCTTTTTCCGCTGCATCTTTGGGCAAGATTGCAGCTTTTATGGCCGCATCTTTTACCAAGGTTGCCGCTTTTTCCACTGCCTCTTCGAGCACGCGTGCAGCTATTAATTCAACTCCCTTTGTATTCATAAACACTCATGTTTTTAAAGGACGCAATACGCTTTTTTCGTATTAAACATAATAGTAATTTTAGGACTAATTTACCTATTGGAAAGTCTTACTGGGTCAAGCTAATCTTATAGTTTTTAACTATCAGTTTTATGTTGAAGCCATTCCCGATTTATCTCTTTTTAGAAGGGCTTATTTCATAACTTTTTTACTCTTTTGGTATCAACTTTACGCTTATATAGCTTATCTCTATTTCGTTATGAAAATAATTTATCCCATGTATAATAGAAATCATGAAAAAGAATTTATCGATTCTAGTTATTGATGACGAAGTCCTACTTGAAGATCTTTATAAAGGTTTTTTGGCCAGAATAGGGGCCGATGTGACCTTTTGTGATCATCCACAAAAAGGATGGAAGGCAATCGATAAAAAAGAGTATGATTTAATTATTACCGATCTGAAGATGCCGGTTATAACTGGTGATGAATTCATTTCAATCGTCAGAGCTTCCAAATTAAATGCACACACTCCGATCATTCTTTGTTCTGCATTCATCAATAAGTTAGTCATCACTGAAATCACTAGAGAAAGTAAAATTTATTTTCTGACAAAGCCTTTCGATAGCAAAGCTCTTCTTGAATTAGTCTCAAAAGCAGTAGGTGTAAAAAAATCTGATTCTAGCGACAACCAAACACTTAATCAGAAGTGGCTTCAGGACTTCTCCGCAAAATTATCCACTCTAATGGCGGAGCAGGTTGAATATAGTAAAATAGAACATTTCGAGTTATGGAATTTTGAATCAATAAGTCTTAATTTATTCATAATGAAAGGTAGTGAACATCACTGTATTACTCTTCTTATGAAGCTAAAGACTTTTTTAAAAATCGCAGGAAAAATTCAAGGAACTCAATATATAGAAATTGAACCCGAAACTCTGGACGTTTGGCAGGAACTCTTGGAAAGTATTTTAAAGGGGACCGGGAGAGTTGCATTTTCAAAACTTCTAAGTCAGGAAATAATTACTATGCCAGGGCAAGAGTCAGGTTTTTATAAACTGTATACCAGTTCTGGAGAAATTCAGGCTTTTTTAAATTAAGTCATCGGTCTGCCCTTAGTAATGAGGAGGGACATCATCTTCAAGAGATCTTGCCTGAGGAGCACTCTCGGATTGAGAAAGCTTAAGTTCTAAAATATCTTTTTGTAGTTTTTCAAGCATCAGTTGTTGGTTCGTTACAATTTTATTTAATTGATCTACTAAAAAATCTTGATGAGAAAATTTTACCTCGAGATCTTTAATTCTTTCTTCTAGCATATATATCCTCAATATTTTTTCAATCAATCTGTCGCGTTATTGAAACGGATTTGAAAGCAGTCTAATCGCTATAATACATTGATAAAAATACTTTTGGTAGCTTAGAAGGATCGCTAGCAAGGCCATTTGATGGCCGGAATGCATTTATAATGATAGCTTTAACGCAAACCAATTTTTTATGTCTTTTTTAAGGATTAACTCATTATGAGTCTTGAAAATACCTTGCTAAAACGCTGTAACTCTAAACGCTGATGATAAAGATGTTGATAATAACAAACTAACCAAAGATGGGCATGGCTCTATTTTAGTTGATGGGATTCCGTGACTTTAATTAAGGATCTTGCCGTTAACTTGCTTTCTTAAAAAAGCAATTTAATAGATAATTGCAATGAATATGAATTAGCTTGATCATTTGGGTATTGATACTTATTTTATTAAGTAATGTTTTATTTGAATAAGGAGTTTTTGAATGAAAAAAATATTGATTACAATATTGTCTTTAATTTTATTAGCTGGATGTGCAAGCAGCGAAAATAAAAATGCTTACCGAGGTGCTGGAATCGGAGCAGTTGTAGGTGGTGGACTTGGCGCAATTGTTGGCAAAGGGAAAGGGGCTGCGATTGGCGCTGTTCTTGGAGGAAGTCTTGGCGGGTATGCCGGACACCGAATGGACAAACAAGCGAAGGAACTTCAACAAATTGCAGAGACCAAGAGAACAGAACAAGGACTCGTTACAAAACTTAAAAGTGATATCCTTTTTGATACAGGAAAAGCAGATTTAAAACCTGAAGCCCGCGATAATTTAAAACAAATGGCGGTCATCATGAAAAAATATCCAGAAAATGTTTTGGCCGTAAAGGGATATACTGACAACACGGGGTCGAAGGAAATAAATGAAATCCTTTCAGAAAAACGTGCCAAAGCAGTGAAAGAACAATTAGTGGCAGCAGGGCTTCCTGGGCCGGTTATTGCAACTCACGGAATGGGACCCTCTAATCCCATTGCAGATAATAGTAGTCTTGTAGGGCGCAAACAAAATCGTCGCGTAGAAATCGAAATCACGGTTGATGAATCTAAAATTCCAAAAGAAACAAAAAAATAATAAAAGGTTGGCTTGTGATTATTTAATTAAATAACCAAAATAGTCCAAGCCCTCCAATTGCATAACTTTTTGTTTTAACCAGCGGGCTATTTACAAAGACCGCATTTTTTAAATGATCCCACCGGACAAACGGTATGATTACAAAATTTTTCACACGTTTATTTAAGACGAGGGCCGTCTGAAAGCCGCTATACCCACCATGGGCGTGAAAAAATGGACGGTCAGCTCGGGCATACTGCTTATCTACACCGTAAAAATATTGGTGGTATTTTGAATCGGCAAACATAGGACTTACTGAAAATTCCGAACTCCAGTTCCAGGCAGTTGGGGTTGGGGTGTGAATGATGTTGATATAGGGAACGGTGAAAAGACCCACTGGTTTTATATAGCTAAGATCTGTTGCGAAACTTTCTCTGATCGGCCATTCAAAATTAACCGTTAAATCTTTATTTTTTGATTTCCAAAGATGAAAGATAAACATAGGGCCGGCCTCGACTGTATAATCAAGAGAAGGCATTCCTTCGCGGGCCTTATTTCTTTTACTTTCAACATTCAATCCAAGCATTAAACTTAATTTAAAAGAGAACCATTCGTTGTGAAAAAATATCCCGCGTACAAAAGAGGGCTCGGCCTCTAGTCTTTTAGATTTATAGGTGAAATAGGGAATAGGAAAAAACCAAAGCCTACTCTGGTTACTGCCTCGGTAATGATTTCCATAAATACTTAAGAAGCCACCACCCCATTCGAATTTTCTATATGAATCATCAAGTGGGGTAGCAACAACATTCTGCCAATCAAAAAGGAGAAGAAAAAAAAGAATCAGCGATCTACATTGTGTCACTAATATTTGTTTTAATAATTGAAATTATAACAGAGGCACGTCTATTTTTTTGTCTGCCTTCTGAAGTTCTATTATCAGCGATTGGGCGTCCTGCTCCAAAGCCTTCTGCTCTTAAGCGTTTTTGATCGACACCAAATTCAATTAACTTTTTTTGAACGGCCTCAGCTCTTCTTTTTGAAAGCTTATCATTAAGATCTGCTGGACCAGTGCTGTCGGCATATCCTTCGACTATTCCACTTAGTGTATTATCACCTTTTAGCTGCTCAGCAACTTTTTTAATTTGATCAATATAATGTGGTTTGATCTCGGCCATTGAAGAATCAAATTCAATTGTCATTACAGGTTTATTCTCATCAATCATCTCCTTTCTTTCAGTTGCTGCACTAGCGACTGAAACGACATCAGATTCAGCACTACTTACTTTTTCTGGGGCGGGAGCAGGTTCGGTCTTTTCGGTTTTATCTGCTCCAAAGTAGAAAGTTAGTGCGAGTTGGGGATTGAGCACATGAGCAGGTCCATCCGGCATTTTGCCCATTATTTTAGAGACGTATTGATAATCTACCAAGGCCCCTAAAACTAATGATGGCATCATGTTATATTCAATCCCACCACGGGCCAAAAGAGAGAGCTTTGCACTTCCTGGTAAGTAATCTTTAATTCTTGTGACTCCAGCTCCAAGACCAAATATTGGCGTAAAATCAGCAACTCCTAACATTCGCCATAATCCTAAAAGATTAATATTTTCAAAATTCATCGGAGTATCTTTGAAACCTTCTTTTGATACACTAAGATCTAGCCCCATAAATTGATCGAAGTGATATCTTCCATGAACTGAAGCGGACCATTCAGGATCGGCCACACTATTAAAATTATTTCCAAAAACCGGGATAGGGAAACCAACACTGCCTCCAAGTCCAAATTTATGAGTTAAGTCGGAGGGGAAGGCCGGGGTTAATAATGCCAGAGCTAGTATTGCGATCAGTTTTTTCATTTGTTCTTCTCCGTGTTTGCCGTTTTAGAATCTTGAGATGAAATATGTTCATGAGTAATCATGAATTATGCAGATTATTCTTCTCACTAAGTTAATCATCAATTTAAGATTTCTTAATTCGCGGAGATTGATAGTAAAGAATTATATGGAAAAATATTTTTGTTATAAGGTTTGTTTGAAGAATAATGAAAAAGAAAATTAATGAAGTATGAATAAAGCCGGCCGGAAGGCAGGCCTTAATAGATTAATAATTATGATAAAGCTGTAATTTTTTCTTGCAGTAACTGAAGACTTACCAGGTGTGTATCAATCATCTTTTGAATTTCGCCATTTTTTTCATTATTTACTCTGATCTCTTGCTCAAGTGTTGTAATAGTCAAAGTTAATTTATCAATGGCCGCATTATGAAGTTTTAGTTCGGCTTCTTTTTTAAGAAGATTCATCTCCACTAATTTTGCCTGATTAATTTGGAGCTCCACCGATTTGGTCATCTCTTTAACCTTAGGCAAGTTCATTTTTCTAGGAACCGCTGAAACCGCCGGGCCTGATTCCGCTCTCATTTGAGCACTTCTTTCCTTAAGCTCTTTAGGCAGATCAGTTGATTTAAAAAAGTAAATTCCCATAATAGTGAGGCAAATACACATTACTACTTCAATCATAAAAACCTCTTAACATAAGCATTAAAAAATCATACTTAAATTTAACTCAAGTAAGCATGCAGGGAAGATTTTGTGTAATCTTTTCCTGGAGATTAATAACTGTATAAACTTTAGACGGCCTAAGGTCTTGATCATGGGGCCCCAAAAAAACTTAAAAAAAAATTAAGTTTTTTGACCTTAAACCCGATCAATTTAATGCGTCTTTTAATCAATCTCAATTATCTTAGGAGGTCCATATGAAAAATTTTCTATTTACGACATCTTGTGCTCTCTTGCTCGCTTCTTGTTCTTCAAATGTCATGAAAGAAACTCCAGCAATGCATGCCATGGCAGAAGGTGAAGAAGTCACTAGGGAAGTTGCTGCTGAAAAAAGTAAAATAAAACAAGCGAGGAGAAATGATATTGCAACCGAATATTCCCTTGATGGTAATACCTTTTCCCGAAAAATAGGTAAAGCAAACTGCCAAATTACCAATAATGTAGATGAATTCAAAATATCTCAGCATCCATCAGACAACGCTATGGCGTATTTTGTAAAAGATGGAGATTTATATGTCCTTCATAATTTGCAAACCTTCGGTGATGTTGTCAATGTAAGCAATGGCGACTGCCCAAAGACTTCAAAAAAATTAATTGTGGAAGATATTGATAAATACACAGTCGTATCAAATATCAATACGAATGTTGTTAACTTAACCTTGTCTAAAAGTGGAAGATTTCTAGCTTGGGATAATGATAAAGCAATTTTAACAGCAGAGCACATCGCCAACTACGTTAATAACGAATGCTACGGAGCTAAGGATGAACTTAGTTTTAAATCTTATGTTGCCTTTGCCATTGATACCAACGGATACGTCTATAAAATTAAAGGCGAGCATGCCGAAGATTCAAAAGTTTCACCTGAAAAATATGATGACCTAAAAGAATTTAAGAAGAAAAATCAAGTATGCACTAAAAAATAAATAAGCAATATAGCGTATTTGTAAATATCACAGGGGGCAAAAAAAGATTGCCCCCCTATTAATATTGAAAAACAATATTCGATAATTCAAAATCGATTAGTTGGCATCATTAATCCTTCATTGTTCCTAGTCTCTAAATATTTTGGGAATACCAGACTTGTTGTCATCGGTAGTTTTCCTTGATTACTTTCGGCCGGGGCATTGGCGTCTTTTGGCACAGCAACTGTCTCATCTTTTGGGTTGGCCTGCGCGATCACTTTGGTTTCAACTGACGGAGTTTTATTTTGTATTAAGTATTTGTTGCTATTAATTGTAGTGTCTATATAACTGATCAAACCCATTGCCGATATTCCAGCGACTACTGCAAAAAACAGGAATTTTTGCAGTGATATTTTGGGCAAGTTACTTTTATAGGTACCTCTTGGTTTTTTAAGTACTGAATTTTTTAAAAGAATATTTTCCTGCTTGCTCAGAGGAGGCAATGCGATTAGATCTAGGTTTTCAAAAATCAGGTGATCGTACGCTTCTTCAAGGAGCACAAGTGCCTTGATTGGATCAATACCTAAAAATAGGGAAGTAGACCTGACAAAACCTTTTACGTATGGCTTGCTTGGAAGATTTGTAAGATTATTATTTTCAATTTGGTTTAAAATTCCGACGTGTATCTTCGTCTTTTTCGCCACATCTTTTAAGCTCATGCCGCGTCTTTCTCGGGTACTTTTAATTAAATCACCAATGGATGTGGCCTCATCAGAAATATCGTTTTCAGGAGCCGATTCATTCTGTCTCAATATCATATTCATAGTAGATTCCTTGTGTTGTTAGTGGCGTTGTTAAAAATTTTAGCGGATATTAAAAATCTTAATAATATATAATTTCAAGCTATCTATACATGAATCGAATAGATCCTCATGGCTAGTTCTCCTTATTTGTGAAATATTAAATGAGAGGAATTATCTATGAGAAATTTTAATCATCTTTTTTATTTTTATATTGTAGCAAAATTAAAAAGTGTTACATCGGCTGCGCTCCATTTAAAAACCAGCCAACCCTCACTAACCACTCAAATTAAAACTCTGGAAATGAACCTTGGCAAAACACTATTCATCAAAAAAGGCAGGAACCTAGAATTAACTCCGGATGGTGGTAAGTTATTTGATATTTGTTCGAGAATGTTTGAAGCCAACGAAGAACTTGAAATGTTTTTGCAAGGTTCAGAAATGAGCGAATTAAATATAAATATTGGAGTCAGTAATGAAATTCCAAGAGAGTTTGTAACAAACGTGATTGGGCATGTTTTAAATAAATATAAAATTAGCAACAGACCAATTATTAAAATAAATACTGGAACCCACGAATACTTAATAGAGCAACTAAAATTGAATAAGCTTAATTTTATTATTACCAATAAATCTGATGATGATGATTTAACTTTAAAAGTTTTAAAAGAATACTCCATGCCTGTTGTCTTGGCCGGAACTGCTGATTTTATCAAAAAATTAAAAATGAAAAGTTTAAAAAGCAGCGAAGGAATCTTGAAAAAAGTATCTGGTTTTTTAGCCTTGCCTGCAGAAGACTTAAAATTGAGATCAGAAACGAATACTTTTTTAACAAAAAACAAAATGAGATATAAATCGATTTTTGAAAGCGATATTATTGCTTCAATCGTTCGATCTACCGTTGATGGTATGACTTTCTGTCTTTTGCCTTTACCGTATATTCATAAAGAATTAGAACAGAATGCATTACAGTTATTAACTTCTAAAAATGGACTCTGGGAGCATCAAATTTATATTATTTCTAAAAATAGTATCGATAAGTTCCATTTTGTTAAAAAACTCATTGTCGAACTGGATATGTTTACTTGAATATATACATACCTAAGAAGGAGAATATATGACTTTAAAGAACAACAGGCTTCAAGTAACCAAGTTCATTCCGGCCGAACAAGAAAAAGTGTTTGCTGCTTGGACTAATCCTAAAATTGTTGAAAAATGGTTTTGCCCCGAGGGAATGAAAGCAGAAGTGCATGAATGGAATGCCGTAGTGGGTGGTAATTATAGTATTTCAATGATTGATGGTGAAGATGTCTATACAACCAATGGCACTTTTTTGGAGATAGCTCCTTTCCACAAGCTTGTGTTCTCATACGGATGGGTTGATGGCGACAGTGCTGAAGACAATGTTGAAACTCTAGTGACCGTTGAATTAAGAAATCTAGACGATGGAACAGATGTTACTCTTACCCATGAAGGAGTTGACCCAGAAGAGGTGACAGGCCACGAAGAGGGTTGGTTAAGTGCGCTCTCTAATCTTGCTCATCAGTTTAATTAGGATGTGTATGAATACAGTTTTATCAGCTCTGATCCACCCGCGGGCGAACGCAGAATTTTTTGAAGCATATGAGACTAATATTCCCTTTGTCGTTCATGGGCCGAGTGAAACGATAAAGGACTTGACCAGTTTACCGTTTTTGGAATCATTAGAAGCATTGCTCAATTCTTGGCCGAATCAAATTCAGGCCCATTTACCTGATGTCAGGGATGAGGCCAGCTCTATCGACACCACTCCAAAAGATGCCAAAAAACTTTTCGATAACGGAATGGGCCTCTTATTTAAGAACGTTAATACCATTTCACCTGTTCTAGCTCATTGGCTTCTTGAACTAAGAAGGGATCTTGGATTGTCGGCCTTAACCAATGCCCGTAGCTCAATTTATGTAACACCAAAGGGATCTGGCACTGCTCCACATTTTGATCAAAATATAAATTTTGTTTTACAAATATCTGGATCTAAAAAATGGTGGATTGCTCCTAATGAGCATGTCGCAAATCCGATGACTAGACACACGATGGGACAGCCTTGTGATCCCGAATTAGAGAGTTATTTAGATGCTCCAATGCCTACAAGCATGCCCGAAGATATTTCTCCTATCGTGCTCAAGGCGGGTTCCCTTTTATTTGTTCCACGAGGTAGCTGGCATTCTACAGAGGCCGAAAGTGATGCTCTTTCACTTAATTTTACATTCACAGCACCAACATGGATTGATTTGTTCACGGCCGCATTGAGAGGTCGACTTGCTCAATCAAGCCAATGGCGTGAAACTGCCGATGGGGTTTCTGATTTTTCTCGTTGTGCACAAGCCGAGCATAAGTTTGATTTTTTACTTGCGGGACTTATAGACGATCTCCCCAACTGGAGAGCATCGGATATTTTAGGCGCAACCGAAACGGACTAATCCTTTAAATACTCACGCCAATATTAATATGAAAATGATTAGATTTATCCTCAATATTTCTGGCCGCATCGAAGATGACGGCCGGAATTGAAATTTTTTTAAAGTAATACCGAAGCCCGAGACCCACCGTATTTTCTTTAATTCTTTTTCCACTCAGTACAGGGTCAATAAGCAAGCTGTTATTGTATTCATAAAATGGAGAGAGAAAAAATCTATGGAAAAGATGTTGCTGATATTGAATAAGGCCACCTACGTTTTGAGACGTGGGGAATGAAGCCTTGTCATAACCCCGAAAGCCCTCATCACCGCCTAGGTCTTTAGCAAAGAGATAGGTATGTTCATTGGAATGATAACCATGGAGTCCGAAGTTTAAAAAACTTTTATTAGTTGGAATACTCCAACTAATATTGGCCTCATTAAGATAAACCATTTTTCCATTTTGATTTTTTAGAGCATAAAGATCGTAAGTTGTGACAAAGCCTTCATACATAACTTCCAACGCTTGAAAAGAATTCCAGTGATGACGAAAGAAAATCCCTTTGGATTTATCCCTAAATATTCTAATATTATTTTTATAAATAGACTTATCAATATAGACTGGGCCAGCTTTAAAAACCTGCTCCTTGTAGAGATAATTGGGAGTGATAAGATAAGAGTCATAGCGCGATTCATGCTCATCAATAACATTATTGAATCTTTTAAATTCCACGAAATCACTTTTTTTCATCAGGAGAAATTTGATTCCATATTGAGGAGTAAATAATGATTCATCCTGATAATAGAGAAGATAATTTAAAATAGAATTTGACCAACTTATGCCAGGGGCCAGAGTTCCAAGGGTACCCAAGAAGTTATCATCATAGATCAGAAAACCACGATTTTGATAAGCTCCAGATTGGGTAATCATGGGGACTGGAAAAAGTGTCCATTTATCTTCAACTTCAATTCTTAGAACACCATCTTTAAAATCAACATTTTTAATATGGATTTGACCAATACGTCCTAAGTTTTCTTTAATCGTTGCAAGATCTTCAACGCTTAATTCCTGGCCAATTTTAATTTGACCGTGTTGAATTATCGCTTCCTTTTTTGTTCTTTTATTTCCAGTAATCTCAACGTTTTTTAAAAGCTCTGCTGAAATTACTTGTGAAAAAAACAAACCTATAATTGATAGGAAAAAATTATGCATATTATATTCCAATATTCCAAAGTTTTTATCAGGAAAAGAACGATCTAGTTGTAGACTATTTTTATAGTTCTATCAAAAAATACGTTTTGAATCGACGATCAATTGATATTCTAAATTTGAATTATATCTTAAAACTATCAATGAAAATAAATAAACAAAAACTCTTTCGAAATATTTTGATTTGTTATACAGCTATATTTTCTAAGAGAAAAATCATAGGAATTTTTTTTAAGGATAGCTAAATGGAACAGAATAAAATTTTGAAAGGAGCAATTGTAGGGTTTGGTTTTATATCATCTAAAGGCCATATGCCTGCTTATGCTGATCGGTTAAAGAAATATGGTGACGTCGAAATTATTGCTATCTGTGATATATGTCCAGAGCGTATTTTAGATGTTCCAGTTGGGGTAAGATTTTATACCGACTATCAAGAATTATTATCTAAAGAAGTAGAGCATCTAGATTTTCTTGATGTTTCAACACATGCAGCGGATCACTATAAAATTTCGAAAATGGCGCTGGAGAAAGGTCTTCATGTTCTATGTGAAAAACCACTGACAACATCAATTGCAGAGGCCGAAGATTTAATTCAAACTGCAATCTTGTGTAAACGAGTTCTTTTTCCTTGTCATAATTATAAACATGCTCCTGTGGTAAATGCCATTCGTGAAGTGGTTGAAAGCGGCAAGATTGGAAAGGTCAAGGCCATTACACTTAATACTTTTAGAAACACTCATGCCGTTGGAACTAAAGAATGGATGCCGGACTGGCGGCGATATAAAGAATATAGTGGTGGCGGAATAGCAATGGACCATGGAAGTCATAGTCTTTATTTAACCTTTGAATGGCTAGGAGGATATCCTAAATCTGTTACTGCTAACTCACAAAATTTTTCTTTTCCTAAATACGATACGGAAGATAATTTTTCAGCGGTGTATGAATTTGAAAGTGGTTTTGCCAATATTCATTTGACCTGGACCGCCGGAGTTCGAAAAGTTATTTACACACTTCAAGGAGAAAAAGGTGCGATTACTGTTGATGATGATCAAGTTCAATTAGCAATACTAAATTCCAATGAGAGTGATTTAAGCAGTCATAAGGCCACGTTCCATACCGATTTCTACTCTATTATTTCAGATTGGATGGACTCAAGTCATGTGAGTTGGTTTAACTCCATGTTCGATAAGTTTAAAAAGGCCATTGAACATCATGATTATGAAAATAAAGAAATCATGGATGCTTATTTCTGTATTCAGTCAATTATGAAAGCTTATGAATCAATTGAAAATAATTCAATTAAATTATCTTTGGAAAATAATTTTCCACGGATTTAACAATTGCTACTCAGGAGGACGTTTGTGAATATGAAAATTGAAAACATTCAACCGGCCATTGGAAAACTTGCAATTCTAACTCCTGGAATGGGAGCGGTAACATCAACCTTGATCGCCGGAGTCTTGGCGACTAGAAAAGGTCTGGCAAAGCCAATTGGTTCTCTCACTCAAATGGGAAAAATTAGATTGGGAAAAAGAAGCGAAAACCGTTCTAAGTTAATTTCAGAACTTGTTCCCCTGGCAAACCTAGATAATATTGTTTTTGGAGGTTGGGATATCTATCACGATAATGCTTATGAAGCGGCCTTAAAAGCTAAAGTTGTTGATCGCCATTTACTTGAGCAAGTGCGCGATGAAATGGAGAAAATAACTCCGATGAGTGCCGTTTTTGATGAACGATATATTAAAAATATTAATGGCGAAAACATAAAAAGGTTTAAAACCAAAATGGACGCTGCTGATCTGCTCATTCAAGATATGAGAAATTTTATAAAGCAAAACAAGTGCTCTCGAGCTGTTATTGTTTGGTGTGCTTCAACTGAAGCCTATAATCCAATTCAAGCAGTTCATACTAGTCTCAAATCTTTTGAAGAAGGACTTAGAAATAACGATCCCGCCATTTCTCCTTCACAAATTTATGCCTATGCTGCAATTAAAGAAAGAGTGGCCTATGTAAATGGTTCACCAAACGTTAGCGTTGAAATCCCGGCGCTTCAGGAACTAGCACTTGAAATGTCAGTTTGTCTTGGAGGATCTGATTTTAAAACCGGACAAACTTTAATGAAAACTATCATTGCTCCAGGACTAAAAAATCGTCTTTTAGGTGTTGAGGGTTGGTTCAGTACAAATATTTTAGGAAATCGTGATGGACTCGTTCTTGATGATCCAGAGTCATTTAAATCAAAAGAAGTTTCAAAAGGTGGAGTGCTTGAGGATATTCTTTCACCTGAAGAGTATCCAGATCTTTACGGCAATCTTTTTCATAAAATTAGAATCGAATATTATCCACCTCGCGGGGATAACAAAGAAGGTTGGGATAATATAGATATCGTGGGATGGTTAGGTGAAAAAATGCAAATCAAAGTGGATTTTCTTTGCAAGGATTCAATTTTAGCCGCACCTATTGTTCTGGATTTGGCACTTTTTATTGATTTATCTCAAAGAGCTGGAATGCGAGGAATCCAAGAATGGCTTGGCTTCTACTTAAAAGCACCACTGACTAAGCCTGGGATTAAAGCAGTTAATGATCTATCGCTTCAGTTATTAAAACTTGAAAACACGTTGAGATTTTTTGCCAAAGAGGAATTGATCAATCACTTAGGACTTACTCATTATGGTGTAGATGAAGAATGAGTGCGCCTCTAAAGGTTTTAGCAATTTATCGAGAGGAGAAATATTCCAATCGTGCCGTTCTAGCAGACAGAGCGATTATGGATGAAGTTCTTAAATCTCTAAGTTTTTCAATGGGGGGGGCGGTAACCTTTACCAAAATCCGACCAGAAGATATAGCAGACAAAGTGCTGGATTTTAATTATGACATAGCTTTTTCCATGGCCCAGGAAGAAAACATATTAGCTTATCTTGAACTCTTGGAATCGAGAGGAGCAGTTGTTGTTAATTCTTCAAAAGGAGTTAGGAATTGCTATCGAGGAAAACTATCTGAGCTCTTAAATGATGATGCTTTTTCTTATCCTCGTTTTATATCATTACAAGTTGAGCAAGTTCTTTTTCAGGCCTTTGATTCCGAGCACGGGTACTGGGTTAAGCGAGGGGACTTTCATGCTCTAGTCGATGAGGATGTGGTTCATATTGAAACGATAGATGACCTAAATCCAGTGATGGAAAATTTTAAGAGTCGCTCTGTTACTGAAGTCATTCTTCAAGAAAGTTTGGAGGGTGAGCTTTTTAAATTCTATGGTGTCCGTGATTGTTTTTTTAATTTGCGTTATATAGGGAGGACTAGCAATGATAGATATACCAATATTCCAGGTGATCCTGATATTATTTTTGATCGCGGCCATTTAGAAAGATTAGCTCATCTGGCCGCACGAATTTTAGAACTAGATTATTTTGGTGGTGATTGCATTATTACTAATACCGGAAAAATGCACCTCATAGATTTTAATGACTGGCCTTCATTTCGAACATGTCGGAATGATGCCGCACCAACAATGGCCGCATATGCACTTAATAAATTAAAAAGTGAGGTATCCATTGCTAGTAGCTTTATACAATGAATTTAAAAATAGCATAAAAAGCCCGGACACAGAAGAAAAATTAGACTTGATACTCTATAGACCGTTTGGTTATTTGATAGCTAAAATAGCCAATGCTTTTGCCATGACTCCCACTATGCTTTCTATTACGGGACTTTATATTGGTCTTCTTGCCAGCTATTATTATCTTCGGCCGCTAAATAATCAGGCCTTATTCTTTGCAGGTTTTTTCTTAATTCTTTCAGGTGTTTTTGATAGTGCAGATGGGCAATTGGCCAGGATTTCTAATCAATCAACAAAAATAGGATTAGTTTTGGATGGCATTTGTGATTCAATTGTAACAATTGGCATCTATGCTGCTTGTTCATGGCCTTTAGTTGTTAGCTACGGATCTTACTTTGCCATTATAGTTTGTCTTGCACTCTATTTGCATTCTTGTCAGTGTGCCATTCTAGATTTTTACCATCGAGAATATTTGTATTTTGGGTATGGGAAAACTGAAAATGATATGTATTGGAACCCAGGGATTAATGACGGAATTCGAAATATTGAAAATTCTTCAGGATTAGAAAAATTCATGAATCAATTGCGATTAACTTGGATTAAAAAACAGCAGTTTTTAACATCGCGCACAGATTCGCAAAGACAAGCGATGCGCGCCTATCTCCTAAACTCATCCCTTTCATCAAAAGAAGAGTTCATGACATTATATAAAGACAATAATTTATGGTTATTGCCTTTTTGGCGATTAGTTGGTGTTAATGCCCACACTATATTAATAATAATTTTTATGTTCATGCATCGATTTGATATTTATCTGATAACTTTTGACCTCATCATATTTAACCTCATTATTCTCACCGTTGGTTTTATGCAGAAAAATGCTGATCAGAAGTTATTTATTAAGTTGAAGCTCTGTGCACATGAAGATTAAAAAAGTAAATACTATTGTTAGAATAATCTTTGTCTTAATTGGACTTTTTTCGCTTATTAAAATTATTAAAAATTATGGTTTCCAAGTTTCGTTGAAGAGATTAATCGGACTGGGTTTTTGCTTGTTCTTTTGGTACTTACATTTATTCCAACCCTTGTTTGTTATGCTGTTTCTTGGTTGTTGGCCAGTAATCACCAACGTATGTTGGGTAGGATTTCCTTGTTTAAGAAAATTAGAATTTTTACAAAGCTTACAATAGTTAATATTGCTTGGAATAACCTAACGCCATTTTTGAAAGTGGGAGGTGAGCCTCTTAAATATATGATGCTTTTAAAGTATTTGCCTCAAAGAGAAGCACTTGCCAGCACTATCAATTACAATATCATCCATCTGCTTGCTACAGGAATTAGTTTCATCGTCACATCTCTTCTCCTTGTTGTTTTTTATCAAATGCCTCGTGAGATTCGTTATTCTTTATTGATCTTTGCTCTTTTATTTTCACTATCACTATATTCGGGATTTTTGCTTATGCGAGTGAAGTCCGTTTACGTTTCAAAAAACTATCGATATCGATTTGTTAGAACAACGATTGTTAATCTAAAACTGGCATTTAGAAGAATTTTAAATTTTTATAAAAATAAACCAAAAGCATTTTTGTTATCTTTGTTTTTTGATGTTGTTGCCCGTTTTATTGAAGGGCTTTCTTTTTATTTTGGTTTTTACTTAATCAAGCATCCGATATCTTTTCTTAGCAGTTCTCTTTTGGATGTTGGACGAACGTTTGTGGATACCATCTTCTTTTTTATTCCTTATCAAGTCGGGTCAAGGGAAGAAGGAGTTCATTTCTTTATGGAGAAAGTCCTGGTGGTGAATTCTAAAGGTTTTTTAACTGCCGTTTTTTTATACCGCTTCGTGGAGATTTTTTGGATATTCATCGGCTATATAATTTGGGTTAGTACTAAAAGATCTTCTAAGGAGGCCAGAGTATAATCGGCATCGCTTTTTTGTGGTGTTGGACTTATGAGAATTGTCTTCATCCCTAAGGCGTTCGCGGGATTAATGTCTCGCTCAATATTATCACCCACAAAACAAATATCTTTTGAAGTTGATTTACATTTCTCAAGAGCTAAATTAAAAATTGCAGGATTTGGTTTACTTGAACCCACATGATAAGAATCCAATACGAATCTAAAATGTGAAGCGAGGGAAAATTCATTAAGAATGGTTGCGAGGTTCCCACTGAAATTGGAAATGATTCCTAATTGATATTGACCATTTAACTGCTCTAGTATTTTATTATTTCGTCTTAAATAGAGTGACTGTATTTCCGTGATGGATTTTGCAACCTCAGTCACTTTGAGAGCATCAGTTTTATTCAACTTTTTTGCAATATAATAGCACATTTTATCATTCATCTCCAAAAGAGGAGAATCCACGATAAGCGAATTCTCTATAACGATGCGATCGCTATAAGTATAAGCATCTTGAAAATTAGTAAAGTCTTCGGCAGAATTTAAAAGATTATATTTAGCAAATTGATTTAAAAAGAGAGTCCGAGAATGCACTCCATCTGAATCTAGACATCCGCCAAAGTCAAAAAGGATCCATTTTACACGCATCATAAAGCTTGACCCTTTAAAAAGGCTTCAGCACTATGTATATCTTCTGGGCGATCTATATCTAGTGTTTTAAGTGACTCAAAAATTTTGATCTTATGATTGTGTTTTACTAATTCAGTCAGAAAATTTCTCATTTTAGTTTGCCCTTCGTTGATCATTTCCAAGAGTAGAGGAAATATATTTTCTGAGAAATAATAAACTCCAGAAGTTATTAGTACACCATCCTCAATTGGACACTGAAACTCTGTAATATACCCTTGTTCATTTATCTTCAGAGTCAATGGTTTTTCATCTTCTATAAATGAAGTGACTAATAATGCCGATTCATCGCTTTTTAGAGTAAGGCAGAATTGATGAAAGTTTTGCGCTTCAAGAGGAATGACAATACTGTCTACCATGGAAACAAAAAGATGTTCACCGCTTTTTAGCTCAAGCTTTTGAGCGACTTCATAAAGAGAATGCATAGAGCTTGGAGTTGATTTAAAAAAATAATTAACACCAGGTGATGAAAGGCCTGGTAGTAATGATAGATCCATTTCTTTTTCGGCCTCATTGAAAATAATGCAGATATTTTTAAAATTTTTAAAGTGCAGGTTTTTAAGAGTAAGTTCCAGGAGTGGTGTCCCATTGATTTTTACTATGGGTTTATAAGGAGCAATTGATTTTATTCTTAGACCGTCTCCCGCAGCTAAAATGGCAGCTTTATTCATGGTTGTTCCTATTCATTTGCTCTCAAAAAATGTTAAGTACATGTTCGCAAGCACCATCTCATAATCCTAAAATAAAAGGAATGCTATATGGAAATATCTCAACCAAAAAATCAAAAAGCTAATCTTATTACGGCCATCCCTGGAAAAAAAAGCCAACAAATTAGAAATGAAGAAGATTTTTTTATTGCCGATGGTTTGCAAGGCTTCGCTTTAATGGCCGGAATTGTCGTTGAGAGTGCAAGGGGAAATATTATCAAGGATGTTGATGGCAATGAGTTCTTAGATATCATTGGAGGAATTGGTGTGAATGGACTTGGACATTCTCATCCAAAATTTGTGAAGGCCATAACTGATCAGGTTGCTAAGTCGAGTGTAGGAAGTTTTACAACTGAGTCCCGTCTTGAATTTTTTAAATTGATTGATAGTGTAAAATTGGGAAATTTAAACCGCGTTCAACTATATTCGAGCGGTTCTGAAGCTGTTGAGTCTGCACTTCGTTTGGCAAAAAATAAAACCGGCAAGTGGGAGATGGTAAGTTTCTCCGGTGGCTTTCATGGAAAAACTCATGGAGCGCTTTCTCTTATGGGTTCTGATTTTAAAAAAAGTTATGGGCCCTATGCACCAGGTGTAAATATTATTCCTTATGCCAATTGCTATCGATGCTCGCTTAATACAACTTATCCGGGGTGTGGAATGGCCTGTCTTGAAGTTGGTCGCTCGCACTTGAAGGCCAATATTGGTAGTGGGGTGGCCGCTTTTATCGTCGAACCCGTTCAAGGTACTGCAGGAAACATAATTCCGCCGAAAGAATTTTTACCTGGTGTAAAAGCAATCGCTCAGGAGTTTGATGCTTTAATGATTTCAGATGAAATGATAACAGGCTTTGGAAGGACTGGAACTTTTTGGGGAGCAGAACAGTCTGGAGTCATCCCGGATATAATGACAATTGGAAAACAATTCGGCGGAGGCTTTCCAGTTAGTGGAGTTGTTTCTACTGATCAATTAATCAAAGTGAGGCCATGGGGTAATCCATCCGGATCATCTTCAAGTTATGGTGGTAATCCTCTGGCTTCGGCAGCAGCTAGAGCTTCAACCCAAATTATTATCGAAGAACACCTGGTGGAAAATTCAAAAAAAATGGGTGCTTATTTTTTAGAAAAAATGAAGCCTTTTACTGATCAGTATTCTTTTGTGGGTGAAGTTCGTGGAGTGGGACTAATGCTTGGAATTGAAATGGTGAAAGATAAAAAAACAAAAGAACCACTTTCTAAGAATGCAACGAATTGGATTTTTACAGAGTTTTTAAATCAGGGTCTTCTGACGATGGCCTATGCATCCAGCTTCAGAATTCAACCCGCAATGACAATTGATCGTGATACGATTGATAATATCGTCGCCATCATGCAAGTCGTTTTTGATAGAGTGGAAGAGAAAAGAATTAAAGATATCTAAAATCGTTCACTATCGGTTTACTACTTTCTTGGTTCGAAGAAGGCGAGTCGGTAACTGGAGTTAATAATTTAATTGGCACAATACTGATCGTGAGAGTGAGAGCTAAAAGATAATTTTTCATACTAACCTCCAAGGGCCCTGGTTGGGATTTATAGATCATTAGGTCCAACAAAATAAGCCCCTGTTTAGTTATGATATATATTTATAAAAATTATGCTTCTCTTGGTTTTTAAGTCATGAGTGATATTTTACTCAGCGTAAATGAGGACACCGTTTTTTATCTGGTTGATAACTTCCACATAATATCTCATGTCTAGTGCCGGACAGCCCCAGCTCCTTCCAATTTTAGATCCAGGTGTGACATATGTTGCACCATGAATAACAATTGCTCTACTCCTGGCATTTGAGTTAGTTGTAGATAGACCGTCAAGCGCAAGAGATAGTCCATGACTTCCTTGATAAGTTTCTGCTGTCAGATAAAATCCTTGTGAACTCATTTCTGAACCAGTCGTATTTGAAAAGATAGTTGCATATCCATCATAGTCAGGATCAGAATTTTTTCCATGAGCAGTGAGGTATCTTTCTACATGACCTGACTGCATATCAATTATATAAAAACGTTCTTTCGAGTTATGTTGTTTGAAATCAATAATAGCAATAAAATTTTTATTTTTAATCACGGCCTTATTCTTGTCAAAATAATTAAGTGTTTTTGCTAAGAGCGACTTCGGCACAATTCCATCCGGATCGAGAAATGAATAATTTTGATTAACTGTCGTCGTCGGTATCATTACAACTGGTGTAGTTGGTGATGGTGTTATCTCTGGTGTTGGAATTTTTGGTGGCGTAGATCTCGGTGGCCTCACGACCGGAGTTACCTTTGGTGTTTTGGTGGGAGTCACTCTTGGAAGTCTCGAACCCATCGCATATGAATCCAAACTTACTAAAAATAAAGAGAGAGAAAAGAAGACTGAAATCATACTGATTTTTCTGGCATGCTTCATCCTGAAGCTCCTTGGTAATGGTATTTGTTTTATTCTATTTGGTCTAAATATGCAGATTAAATGCCAGAATAACTAGACGGTAAGTAGGGTAAAATTCAAAAATTAGTAGATAATTTGTCACCGATATTTTCGATCTGTTATATTTTTTAAATGCAAAATATCACCGAGCTTTTACCGATTAATAGGAGAGCAGATGCTTTTTTGTCAAATTTTAGTTATGCTTGACTCCGATTGGTCTGGGCCTCGCATCTGTTCGATGATGTCGAATGTATTTCATGTAAATAATTTATTTGGCGTTATCTGCCATACTTAACGGTAAAGCTTGCTTTGGCGATACTATTTTCTTCGATATTCTTTTTAATCGATTCTGCCTTTAGTTTTTTATTCACATCGAGCTTTTCTTTTTTCAATGCATAGACTGTAAATACGTAGCGGTGAGGCTTATCCCCTTTGGGAGGACAAGGCCCTCCATAATGAGCATCACCAAAATCTGTAACGACTTCAATTGCGTTTAGAGGAAGCCTCCCCTCATTGGATGCCCCTTCTTCAATTTTATGGATATTGGCCGGAATATTTAATACTGCCCAATGCCACCATCCATGATCAGTTGGAGCATCAGGATCAAAAACAGTAACAGCAAAACTTTTTGTTCCAGAGGGCGCTCCATCCCATTCTAATGGCGGGGAGATATTTTTCCCATCACACCCATGTCCTGAAAATACATAATTATTTGGAACCGTTTCTCCAGATTTAAGTGATCCGGACCATGCAGTGAAATGTTCATTTTGAGAATGCGCCTTTACCATAATGACTCCTTTTGCTAATGAGCAAGTGATCGGTTTATTTTATTATTCTTTTAACTTCATAAATCATCAAATTAATATTTCTTAAAAAATATAGATACTATCCTTGGAATATATTTTTTTTTGCTATCTAAAGTTAAGTATAAAAAAACATTCTAGCCGAGACTTTATTTGCGATAAAGACCAATAAATGTACTAATTAATCCTGGAACATCAGTAGAATCTTCAAATCAAATATTGTTAGGAGAAATAATGGAAACGATATCAAGTATTGAACAGCCCGTTGATCAGTATAAAGAAAACGACCTGCAAATTGAAGGCTGGAGGGATGCAAGACATCTTTTACATTTGTATGCTCAAATTATTGGAAAAATTAGATTGCGCTTACACCCAAAACTCAATCATTGGTGGCACGCAACTTTAGCTATTTCCACCGTCGGTTGGACGACGGGGATTATTCCCTATAAAGAAGGATGCTTTGAAATTGAATTAAATTTTATCGATCATGTTTTGTGGATAAGGAAATCAGACGGTCTTGGACAACATATAAACCTGAATCAGCCATCTATTAAAATGTTTCACGATACTTTATTTGATAGTTTAAAATCGTTAGGCATTGAAGTCTCTATTGATGAAATGCCTTTTGATGAATCCAAAGTAAAAAGTCATATTCTCTTTAATAAAGATGATCGGCCTATCACTTATAATCCAGACTTTTCCTACAATCTCTGGAAGGTTCAACTTGAAACTGATATTACATTACAAATTTTCAAAGGTCGCTTTTCAGGAATGTCTTCGCCGGTTCAACTTTTTTGGCATGAGTTCGATTTGTCTCTTACTTTTTTTTCTGGAAGAAAGGTTCTTTCATCTAATGGAATGGATAAAATTTCCAAAGAAGCTTATTCACACGAGTTTATTAGTTTTGGATTTTGGGCGGGAGATGACAATATAGACGAGCCTGCATACTATTCTTGTGTCTATCCTGAGCCCAAGAATCTTTCAGAGGAGCAGTTAATCCCATTAGAAGCTTTTTGGAATCACCAAGAAACAGGAACGACAGCAATCCTAACTTATCGAGATCTACAAAATTCACCAGATCCAAGACAATCTCTCCTTGATTTTATGGAAAGTGCCTTTATGGTCGGATCTCGCAAAGCAAAATGGGATAAAGATCTAATGCTATTGCGTCCATTAAATTATTTTTTGCATTAAATGTTGAATCACGCCAGTCTTCCGCCACCATCGCCATGATGAACAGTCCCGGTGGTAAAGCGGTTTTGAATTGCCAGTTATTACAACTTTAGCTCGTCCTACAGAGGTTTCTTTAGCTATGTCTCGATCACTATATTCACAATTATAATAGAGAGACAGCTGTCTGAAAATTGGTCACCTGCTTAAAATGCATAAAACTTTTTAGTAAATCTTTAAAGAAACCTATTAAAACCATTCAGTTAGTCTTCAGGCACGATAATTGCTGTGCTGACTACAGTAGTCCAAAATATTTACACTCTTCCCGTCTTGGATTGAGATTGGTCGGGTTTTGGATTAGTTTTGAGGAAAGAACTTAACTGTAATTATTAGCTATTTTAAATAGTAATCTTAAGGAGATTTTATGAATATGCAGAAATTTTTTATTTTATTAGCATTTTCGATATTAAGTGGAAGCGCATTTGCTGGATTTTTAAAAGAAGGTGGTTACGTTGGAAGTCTTAACGGTGAAGATAAGGTAAATCTTTTATTGAAACCGGCAACTGGACGTGAAGGAAGTTATTTTGCAGTTCTTATGAAAGATTCAAAAAAAATCTCACTCTATTTGGTAGATGAAATTAATTCCGCTTGAAGTAACTAAAGACGGTGAGATTGGAGTTGTTAATGATGATCCAAGCTTGGTTATCTCTTCTGCGAAAAACAATAAGGGACAAAATGTATTTAAAATAATGAGCGCAAACTCAAGTAACAATGTCGGCTTTACAGGGTTTTTTGAATTCGAAGGAAAAGCTTCAAAAGTTACCTGGTTAGCTATTGATGATGGTCAATACAAAACGCCTGAAGCATCAAATGCACTTCAAATTTCAGAAATTGATCCAAAAGAAAGAGAAGCAATAGCCGTTTTCTTAACAAAAGAAATTAATGGAACATTTACTCTTAGAGAAAAATTTCCGGGCATGTATTTAATCAATCAAAACTCAGTGCTTGCAACGGGAACAGAGAAAAAGAACATTCCAAGTGCAATCGGGGTCTTTCTTCAAAAAACGGGAATTTTTGGTGGTAAATCAACTATAATGCTTTTGATTAATCCAAAGAACGATACAGATATCATAACTTTTTCTAAAAAATAATATTAACAATGGAAATTAACTTTATGAAAACAACAACAATTACAGCTTTAATGCTTCTCTCGGTTCTCACATTCTCAAGCGTCTTAAAAGCAGATGACATTATCTTGCCGGTGATCAGTAAGCCTGCAACTTTAGATGAAGGGACACAAAGAGAATTATCCTCTGCTCAAATTACAGAACTTCTTCCTTGGGCGAAAAATTCAAAAAATTTTTTGGTCGATCTACTCGATAATGTTCAAGACTTAGGAGCAATTGATAAAATTGATCGCTTAACAGATGGAATCAAAATGGTTGTAGCAGATAGTACACCAAAAAATTCAGAACTCTTAATGAGGTATGCCCTAAATAGAGCTTTGGTAGTGACTAATATTTTAAATAGTGAAATGGATGCCAATGCTGTTGGAACAACTGATGCGAAAACGAGAGTTCTCATTCTTTCAATTAAAATGGCCTTGAAATATTATGATGCCGATATGTCCACAATTTCTAAAAAGACTGCTTCTCCCTTTGCTGCTTTTGGAGCGGACTACTTTACCTTTTTAACGGAGCTTAACAAATCAATTTTTGATGCTTCAGCGGAATATAATATTCAAAGAACATCGCTAGAGTGGTTACAGTGGGATCTTTACCGTGACTTAACTAGCGCACAATTTGCTTCTCAAATTTTAAAAATTAATAATGCGCTTAAAACTTTTCCAACTAAGAAAATTTCAGATGCACAAGCTATCAGTTATATTCGTCAAATGAAAAGAGTTAGTGATCAATTAAATATTTTGGAAAAAAGAGAAGTGAATAATGATTCAGAGGTTAATGTTCATTTGAAATCAACCGGTGATAATGACTATGAAAGTGACAGTAGTGGGTACTGTTATGCACTTTCGACGACTGGCGATAGAATGCGATCAGTTAGTGCGGATTATTGCCTTAGTGGAAAATATAAAAGTGACAGTAGCGGTTATTGTTACGCGCTTTCAAATGATGGTGACAAAATGAAATCAGTTAGTGGGGATTATTGCCTTAGTGGAAACTATAAAAGTGACAGTAGTGGGTACTGTTATGCACTTTCGACGACTGGCGATAGAATGCGATCAGTTAGTGCGGACTACTGTCTTAGTGGTAAATTTAAAAGTGACAGCAGCGGTTATTGTTACGCGCTTTCAAAAGATGGTGACAAAATGAGATCAGTTAATGCTGACTATTGTATGTAGTATGCATGCAATCCTGAATCTTACATAGATGCCACAGTAGGCATCTATGTAAGATTCAGGATTACTGGAAGTTGCATCATGTTTAATGCTTAATCTGAATCTTGCGATGAGTTTCTGGGGCCTTCTCTTTTTTCGTCAATTCAACATGTAAAACTCCATTTTTAAGTTCGGCCTTAATACTCTCTTCGTTTACAGCATCCTCAAATGGAATATCTCGTTGAAAGCTTCCATAAGAGCGCTCAACACAAAGATAACCTTCATCTTTTGTTTCTAATTCGCTTTTTTTCTCTCCCTTAATGGTGAGGGTGTTATTGTAAAAATCTATCGAAATATCAGAATCTTTCATTCCCGGAAGATCAGCATCTAGAAGATACTTATTATCCTTTTCTCTGATATCAACAGAAGGATAAAGACTTGTTTCAAATATTTGAGGAATTGCCAGTTCTCCTCGGTTAAAAAAGTTACCCATTAAATTATTCATGTCTTTTTGAAATGAGATTAAGTCATTATCAACTTTGTTTCTTAACGAGGGAACAGTACTTGTTGATTTTTTAGGTACAATATTCATAAATGGCCTCCTGTTTACACGTCATTTTTTTTGAGTAGCTACTGGTAGGTTGTCACTAAATAAAATCAAAGAAAAGTATAGAATTGCTATGAGATCTATAAAACATTTTTAAATACTATTTTATATAATCGTATTTCGTATTAATTAATGAATTGACTGAAACATTTATCAAGCCAGAATTAAATGAGTAACTTTACACAAAGGAGTAAAATATGAACGTTGATGATAATTTGGAAAATATGGAAAGGGGGTCTTCAAAAGATAAAGCAAAAAGCACAAGTGAAAAGATGGTTTCGCCCATTCCTGATAACTACGCTGGTGCAACTCCATATTTATACGTGAACATGGCATCGGCCGCATTAGATTTTTATCAGAAGGCCTTTGGTGCAAAAGTTTTAGTAAGCATTAAAGACGATAAAAACCGGATAGTTCATTCTGAAATTTTAATCGGAAAAGCAAGAGTCATGATTTCAGATGAATTTCCGGAGATGGATTGCTATAGCCCAAGACACCTTGGAGGAACAACATCTGGAATCACTTTGTTTTTTGAAGACTCAGATAAAATTTTTAAACAGGCCATTGAATCTGGGGCCCAAGAGTTGAGAAAAGTAGAGGATTTATTTTGCGGAGATCGCGGTGGAAAAATTGTTGATCCATTTGGACACCAATGGTTTATTTATACTCACAAAGAAGATCTATCTTACGATGAACTGAAGAAAAGAGGTGAAAAATTATTTCGGAAACATTAACTTCATTGCCTTTTGTTTTAAGGATAACTTAAAACAAAAGGCAATGTTTTTTTTGCAATTTACTTAAATTTTAGTTTCGACCATTTCGAATCCGTAAGGGCCTCTTTTAAAAATATTTCCAACTTATCTTTATCAATTGGTGTGAGCAATAATCTATTTTTTAGTTTGGGCGTAAGTCCGGATTGAGAAGATAGCCATATATTATCTAATTGTAGTGGCCCTTTTTCTATCGCCACTTTTACCGGAAGTGTATTTCGTCTTTCATTTGAAACCTCAAAATTATTTAACGAATCGCTTATATGATCGTAATGATTAATTACAGCGCGCAAGGTTTGGAAAGCACCATTATGCATATAGGGGGCCGTTAAACTGACGTTTAGCAAACTCGGTACTCTAAAAAAGAAATTTCTTTTTGATTCGTTTACGACATCGCCTCTTCCTTTGTCCAAAATTAATGGAGCTTCTCCCCATTGAGGAGCACCAACTGATGCAAATAAATTATTATTTCCAAGCTCACTGCCTTGGTGACAATTAATACATCTTCCATTTCCTAAGAATACAAAAAGACCTTGTTTTTGATCATGGGACATCGCCTGGTTATCCCCCTTAAGATAGCGTTGAAAAGGCGAGCCAGTAGATTGAAATTCTTCTCTCTCAAATGCAGCGATAGATTCCGCAACATGACCAATATTAATTTTTTCAATCGGAGTATTAGGATAGGCTTGCATAAAAAGTTGAGAATATGATTTTGATTGAGAATTCTGGGACATATCCTGTTTGAGGCGCACTACGATTCTATCCCATGCCTGAAGATTATCTTTAGCATCTGCAATTTCATTTTCACCTTTTTCTCCGAGCATTTCATTGTGGGTGACTAAGGGGAAAATAGCCTGAGCAGAAAGCGCACTGGTTAATGCAGATGTTATTTCCTTTGCCTTTGGATTGACTCCGTTTAGTGCCATTTCTGGAGTCGTAAATGTTTTGTTTTTAAAATCATAATGAACACGACCATCCCAAAACATAAAACTCTTGTCACTCATGCCGATATTGAATAAGGCCGGTGAATTTCTCTTAAGAATACCTTTTCCATTTTCAGTTTGAGACATGGGAAATGCATCACCAGTTCCGGTTTTGGGATTATGGCAGGTGAGACATGCTATTCGGCGATTTCCAGACATCTTTTTTTCAGAAAAAAGACGCTTACCCAATTCGACCTGGGGGCGATTAGTATTTAGTGGTAAATTTTTCAGCGGCCGAATATTATAAAACTCTAGTCTCTTGCGAAGTATATAGTCCACAGCACTTTTATCTTCTGAGTAAGCTGCTTGCCAAAAAAATGAGAAGCCCAATGTTAACAAAATATTTTTCTTCATAACACTCCTTTAATGATAAAAAAAATCACCACTAAAAGAATTATTATTCGGTTTTAGAGAAACGAATAATTGATAAAAATAAAATTTTTAACAAAAAAACTATCATTCAGGCCACTAACTAACCATTTCTTACTGCTGAATTGTCTGCTGGGCGAGAGATATTTTTAACAATTGATCCTGTTGTCCATTCTTCTGTTTTTCTGGCGATATCAGCGAGTGAAACCATTCCACAGCAACAGCCCTTATCATCAATCACTGGAACGCGACGTATTTGTTTTTTTTCCATAAGTTCAATGCATGCCTCTATCGGCATATCCATACCTACTGTGATCGCTGGACTTGTCATACAATCTTTGGCATTCATTGCTGCCGGATTTAAGTCTTGGGCAACAGCTCTGCAACAAATGTCTCGATCAGTTATAACTCCAACTAGTTTTTTTTCTTCATGATTATTGACTACGGGAATTTCGCCACAATCATGTTCAATCATCAAACGTGCCACATCTGCTAGCTTTGTCTCCATCGTGCAACAAGCGGGATTCATGGTCATAACGCTTCTAACTTTTCTCATAGATCCTCCTTGGATGCCATTATCTCTTTAGTAAGATGCAATACAAGTACCGATAAAAAACTTGAATTTTTTGATCAGAATATTTTTGAGTCTTTTCAATAATTAATGAATAGTTTTTACGAAATAGACGAGCAAATAATTTTAAAACTATAGTTGTAACAATGTCCATGCCAGGGAGGAGTTATGTCTAATAGGATTGTAAAGTTTTTGATGTTTTTTTCACTTTGTTTTTTAACGAATGCTTTTGCAAATAATGTATTTACGGAATCTTTTGATATCTCTGTTGGCCGCAGCCATGTCTGTGCACTTACTTCATTGGGGGTAAAGTGCTTTGGAAACTCAGAGAGTGTCACTCTGAAATCTCCAACGATTGGAAAAAATCCTCGTTTTTTACGCACTGGAAATCGATTTTCATGCATGATCGATGATCTTGGAGTTCGATGTTGGGGAGAAATTCCAAATAGCAAACAGACAGAAGTATTAATGGGAAAAAAGATTATTCTCAAACCTAAACTTCTCTCCGTTGGTTATGAGCATGCTTGTGCGGTTTCAGAAAAAGATAAAATAAAATGTTGGGGCCGAAATGATTTTGGTGAAACCAATGCACCAACAAATCTAAAAAAGATTACTGAAATTTCGCTAGGGATGAATAATAGCTGTGTAATCGCCGACGGAGCTGTTGCTTGCTGGGGAATGTCTATAGAAGGGACTATTGATGTACCCCTCGGTTTAAAAAATCCTAGAAATTTAACTTCGGGTTGGTGGCACCATTGTGTACAAACAGATGACGGTATTAAGTGTTGGGGATATCCTTATAAAGATTTTATTGCTCCTGTTGATGATACGATTAAGGAATTCACTTCCGGTGGTTTTTATAATTGTGCCATTGGAGTTGATGGTGTGAAGTGTTGGGATGAAACTGGAAAAACAACCTTGGTTGATGATAGCGTTGGTGCTTATAAACTTAGTGTTGGCTCAACTAATGCTTGTGCCATCACAACTGATAAGGGAGTGATCTGTTGGCGTTTGGGATTAATAAATAAAGGTAATTATAAACTTCTAAAATCTTTTGTGCCTTCTGGTGGAGTTGCTAAGATTGAGTATGTTTCTGCTGGGCATGCCAGTACATGCGCTTATGGAGATGCTGGTAATATTAAGTGTTGGGGATTTAATCCTGAAGGTGCTTTGGATGTTCCAACCACAATCCCCGAACCGATCTCTCTCTTGTCAGTTGGCTCACATCGAACTTGTGCCATCACTAACTCAGTTCTTAGTTGTTGGGGAAATGTAGAAAGTTCCTATAATACTCCGGCCAATCTAGGCAATGTGACTTTAGCTTCATCTGGAGGAAATCAAGTATGTGCAGGTACGCAGGACAATATTAGATGTTGGGGCGAAAATATCAGAGGCGCGCTTGATATACCTAAAAATCTTGCTAATATTTCACAACTCTCATCAGGATTCTCTCATGTTTGTGCGGTCTCTAATGATCAAGTCATTTGTTGGGGCGGGGAAGGTTTGATTAAAAATGTTAACCCTCCTAAAAAAATGATGAACGCTCGTGCAATTTGCGCTGGTGGAACTTTTTCCTGTGGAATAACTAAGCTCGGAAAGACCGTGTGTTGGGGGGATAAAATTCAATTTGTTGGTAACACAAAAACAATTGATGAAACAAGCAATGAAGTTTTAAATATTCCAACAGAAGTACAGAATGCAAATGTGGTTGAAATCTCCTGTGGACTGAGCCATGCATGTGCGATTTATAATGGCAAGATTAAGTGCTGGGGTGATGGTCAGTTCTTACCTGAACGATTGTCAGTGCCTTCCACTATTAAAAACCCAAGACAACTTTCTTCTGGATGGAATCATACATGTGCAGTAGGTGATAAAGGATTAAGTTGCTGGGGAACTATGTTGAATAAAGATATGCCTAATTACTCTCTTGAAAAATAATTTTATTGGGAATCCTTATAGTCGTGAGAACTACTTTAAGGATTCCCTTAGTCTAGAACCTCATTACTTTGATGCATGGTTGGTGGAACAAATTGCTGCAGCCAATTTTTAAACTGTTCTAACGGAAATGCCCCTGACTCCCTGGCCACTTCTTTTCCATTTTTATAAATCAATATGGTTGGGATTCCCCGAATATTAAATTGGCCAGATGCTTGTGGAAAATCTTGGGTATTTATTTTTACAAAAACTATTTTTCCGCCAAATATATGGGAAGCTCTCTCAAAAGTTGGGCCGAATGATTTACAGGGACCGCACCATGGTGCCCAGAAATCAATGACAATAGGCTGATCCGCTTTTTGAGTCATCTTCATCAGGCCTTTGAGATCTATATCACTCACGAGTGAATGCATATTAAGAGGGGAGCCACATGATCCACAGACCGGCACTTGAAGCTTAATTTTATCAATTGCGACTTTGTTGAGGTTGTTACATTTCATGCAATAAGAAAAAGTTTTAGTACTCATATTAATTCTCACCTAGTTTAAATATATGTTGCTTGACCTTCATCTATCATTCTTTGGATTGCATCTCGAAGAGATTCGTAGGTTAATGGTCCATCATAACGGTGGTCATTAAGAAAGATTGTTGGAGTGCTATGGACTCCACTGCGAACTCCGCCGCTAAAATCTTTAGTGATACGCTCTAGTAAATTCTCGCTTTTCATATCTTTTCTAAATTGATGAAGATTTAAATTTAACCCCTCTGCGCATTCATCCATTAGCTCTGGTGAGAGGTAGTCATAATTTTTAAACAGAAATTCACTAAAATTCCAGAACTCATGCTGCTGATCGGCTGCCTCTGAGGCGAGCGCTGCAAGAAGAGCATGTGGCCGAATATTACTTAAGGGAAAATGGCGATATACATAACAAATATTTGATTTAAATTCATTAATAAGTTGATCGACGATTGGGGAAAAGCTTGAAGAGTGAGGACATTCAAAATCTCCATATTCAACAAGTACAACGAGAGCATGGAGAGACCCTATGTGATGATCTTTTTCTGTTACTGGATTTTTTAATGAAGATATCATTTATAGCCTCCTTTTTTATCCACTGAAACGTTTCAAAGGTCAAAGTTGCAATTAAGAAGCCATTCTGGCAGAGATAAATGACTCATTCTATGGAGTCGTTACTTAAGCGATTCCCTCGCTGCTTGTGGAGCCTTGTTTTCACGGGCCAATGCTTCAATTGGCTAAGAATCTAGTAGAATTTTACGCGTATATTTTGATGTCGAGTCCATCTTTTTCAAGTTATAATTTGAGAAAGATAAGAATTTGATATTTGGCCGGGTTAATTAAAATTAATTTAATTAATCAATCCAATTAAGAATCAATATAAGACGAGAATGATATGAACTTAAAAACAACTCAGACGAAACTCCTCATTGGAATTTCTATTTTTTTCACGATATTTTTTAATATAAGTTTTTTTGAGAAAACATTTGCCGTTTATCCTATATCTGGAAGCAGAATCTTTTTTTTACTTTCACTCAGTCTTGTTTTAACCAGTTTTATAAATATCTTGCTGAATCTTGTAAGATCCAAATATGCCACTAAGCCTATACTCATTTCGCTTTTGTTCCTTTCGACGCTTGCTGCTTATGTAATGGACAGTTACGGAACGGTTCTTGATGACACTATGTTTTTAAACATATTCAATACCGATACCCATGAGGCTTTTGACCTGCTAAGTTTCCGTTTGCTTATATATTTGATCTTTCTGTGGATTATTCCGTCATTCATTATTTACAAAATAAATCTAACCAGCTTTTCCTTTAAAGAGGAAGCTCTTTCAAGACTAAAATCTTTATTAGGCTCAGTCCTTTTAATCGTAGTTTTACTTTTTTCGTTCGGAAAAAATTACGCTTCTTTTTTTAGAGAACAAAAAACACTTCGTTATTATACCAATCCTACATATTATATTTATTCAGTAGGTAAATATATAAGTCACTTTTTTGATAGCAATCAAACTCATATAGACTCTCTTGGGTTAAATGCCGTGGTGGATAGAAAGGGTCTTAAAAGGCAATTAATTGTTTTTGTTGTCGGAGAAACAGCGAGAAGAGATCATTTTTCTCTCAATGGTTACAAGAAAGAAACAAATCCTTATTTAAAAAAAGAAAATGTTGTCTCATTTTCTAATATGACTTCTTGTGGAACTTCTACTGCCATTTCTGTGCCCTGCATTTTTTCAAATTTTGGCAGAAGCAAGTTTAATAATGAAAAAGCTGCTAGCACTGAAAATTTACTTGATATTCTTTCTCATACTAAAAAAGTAAATATTCTTTGGAGAGACAATAACTCAAACTCAAAAGGTGTGGCACTTAGAGTACCCTATGAAGATTATAAACAACCTCCTCTTAATACAATTTGTGATCCGGAGTGTAGGGATGTGGGGATGTTAGTTGGCTTGCAGGATTATATAAATACAAAGAAAGATGGAAATGTTTTTATTGTCTTGCACCAGATGGGGAATCACGGACCGGCCTATTATAAAAGATATCCACCGGCCTTTGAAAAATTCAAACCTGTTTGCCAGACTAATGAGCTAGAGAAATGCTCTAATGAAGAGATTAATAATGCTTATGACAATGCGACTTTATATACCGATTTCTTTTTATCCAAAGTCATAAGTCTGCTTAAAGAAAATTCAAGTAATTTTGGAACATCGATGTTCTATATTAGTGATCATGGCGAATCCTTGGGGGAAAAAGGACTTTATCTTCACAGTCTTCCATATTTCATGGCACCAGATGAGCAAAAAAATATTGCAGCGGTTTTATGGTTTGGCGGAGATACTGCCAAAAATATCAATTACGATTTATTAAAAAAGAAAGCAGTTAAACCATATTCGCACGACAATATCTTTCATACTTTTCTAGGGTTGATGAAAATCAAAACTCCCGAATATAATAAAGAGTTAGATATTTTTAACGACGTATTCAAAATAAATAAATAGTTATGGACAAAATTACTTATCAAAAAATAAAGCTTCAAAGATTAGAAGCAGAAAAAAAACATGCGCGCGAAGATTTCTGTTTCAACTGCGTCCGAATTAAAAAGAATTGTCTCTGTGGGCTTATTAAGCCTTTTTATACAGATTTTCATTTTGTTTTACTATTGCACCCTATGGAGGCAAAAAGAGAGAAAATGGGAACAGGGAAAATTTCTAAAATTTCTCTTTTAAATTCTCACATGATTACAGGTGTAGATTTTACCGAAGATTTACAAGTCAATGCCCTCATTAACAACCCCAAGAATTATTGTATGGTCTTATACCCAGGAAAAGGAGCGATTAATGTTTCAGAGGGCGATGTTGCACCTCTAATCGATAAAAAAGTGAGGGGACTACGATTAGTTGTTTTTCTTATCGATGGGACCTGGCCGTGTGCCAAAAAAATGATGAGACAATCACATAATTTACAAATTCTCCCTCGAATCTCTTTTACTGCAAATCATACTTCGATTTTTGAAATTAAAGAGCAGCCCGCAGACTTTTGTCTTTCGACCATAGAGTCTATTCATTTTTTTATCCAGGAATGTAATAGAAAAGGACTGGAAAAAACTGATGGCATGGAAGATAATATGATCGATGTTTTTAAGGCCATGATTAATTTTCAAATTAAATGTTCACTTGATCCCAATCTTTCTTCTTATACCAAAGGAGTGTTGGGCTATTCAAAAAAAGAGGACCGAATTCGTCCTAAAAAATGGCTCATCCGAAATATAGTTTTAGCCGATTAAAGTGTTAACTATTTTTTAGGGGCCTAACTAGGTCCTCTAAACCATTTAATTTTATTTCGTATAACAGTCCGAGCAATTTTCCAATCTGCCCATCAGGAAGGCCTTGTCCATAAAACCATACGACATAGGTTTCAGGTAAATCAATGAGAAGTGTCCCTTTATATTTTCCAAAGGGCATATAAGTTGTTGCTAGTTTAACAAGTTCATTTTGTCCGTAATTTTCCATAGATTATTATTGCTTTATTTCTGTGCATTTACAATTCCATATTTTAATGGAGACCACACGGGTCTTCGTGCATTTATTATTTTTAAACCTTTTAGAGTCCATATATTACAAGTGTTCAGTATAGTGTACTGGTGATGACTTTTAAAAAACTTATCAGTGTTGTAATAACTAAATTCATTTATTTTTTGAACATTGCCTTTCGAATCAAGTAAAAAATAATCCTTAATATATGTGATTAATTTTAGGTATTCGCCTGATGTTAAATAGAGTGGCCGTGCCGGTAATGTATCTTTTAAATCTAAAATATACTCAACGTGAAGAGCGGATTCACTTGGAAGAATGATCGTCTTTAAAACAACCAAAACTTTTAAACTGCTCAAGTCTTTCATGTTTAAAAAGAAATCCTTGCTTCCCCAACCAATAGAAATGAACTGTGGATTGATGATTTTATTGGTTACTTGATTTATAGGGATTAGTTGAGTCCAATCAAAGAGGGAATTTGAAATTGGGAAGATGAACTCTGTGTGAATACTGCCAGCAGCGATATAAGCAATAAACTTATCATGACCATTACCTTTTCTTTCACCGATTATAATATATTGAAGTAAAAATGCCAGGAGAAGGTATAGCGATATAAGTAGAAGGATGATTAATGCCAGGTACTTAAAAATATTAATCATAAAATGGCCATTCTTTAAAGTTTTAATTTTGTTGAATGGCCACCCTGATTTTATTACGGTTTAGTGATAGTATTTTTATCCAATACTAATTTATCGTTCTTAACAAAAGCTCGTCCTACCAAAGAAGCTTGTTCTTTCATTTCGAAAGTTTGTTGAGAGATAATTGTTCCTACCATTGAACTTCTTGCTCTGATTAAAACATCATCGCCGACTTGCCAGAAAACATTTGAAGCCTTTGCCCCACCACTTAGAGTAACGTGTACATCAGTCCCAACTCTTAGTTGTCCTGCTACTTTGAAAATCCAAACATCTGTTTCATTTCCTTCAAGTTTTAAGTCAAGAGGGATAGTGACTCTTGATTTCCATTCATACACCCCTGCCGCTAAAACCTTGTTGCCAAGATTTCCGTTCCATAGACCGATTTTATCTGCGTCTGCGACTGTTCTTTCTTCTTCGTTATAGGCGTTAATCATATCAATCTTCGCTTGCAGAACGAAAGCCGCTGTAGCAACGTCGCTATCGTCACCTGCATAAATTTCGGGGAGTCCACCAACCACTTCAGTTGGATCTAGTGTAATTAGTGATCGAGGCCCTGGCCTCAACCCAACTTTTCCGGTAATAGATGAACTTGGAATAGAGGAGATTGATGTGTGGGCGAAAACTGCAAAATTTTCTGCTTGTCTTAAATTTACTGCTTTTACGCTATGATTAGCAATAGTATCTGCTTTGGTTTCTGTGCTTGGAACTTCAATCTTGTTGATAACAGCTTTAGGTGTACTGCTCGAATTTTTTCCACAGCTTGTTATAGACAACAGACCGAACCCCAACAATAGAGAAACTACAATCCCTGATTTTTTCATCGCTATCTCCTTTTGGCTAATTTCGTAAATAAAATATTTACTCGATCAGTTAATAATCATGAAAAAATTAAAATAAATAATTCTTTATCTGAATCAAATTTATAGCGAATGATTATGTATAGAAAGAGAGATTGGATTATGCCTCAAAAAGGTTTAATTTTTATAATTTTGAGGTGCATTTTTTATAACATAATTGAGATCCATAATAGATTCTAATTTTTTCTATCACGAGAGTATAACAACCTCTTTCCGAAGACGAATATTTCTGAGAAAGTAAGAAGAGGCCGACAAAGGAAAGTAAATGAGGAATCGTTACATATATTTTAAGAGTAATTGGCATACTGCTTTAAGGAACAGGTATTTTGTTGTTGAATTTCTTATTTCAACTGTCATCTTAGTTTTCATCATGCTGATATTTTCAAAATTTACTATATTCGTGGAAATGCGAAAAGGAATACAGGTCAATGATCCAGTGCTCGAATCTTTTAAGGCCATAGATCTAACCAGGTTAATTTTTTCAATGATCTATGGAGGCCTCTTATTTGCGCTGGCTTCCCTTGTTTCTTCACCCTACAGACTTATGATTTTGTTTGAAGCTTATGCTTTAATGGTTTTAACCCGAATTGTGATGATGTTTATTTTACCACTTTCTCCACCGATAGGCATGATCCTTCTACAAGACCCATTTGTTGAATTTTTTGGAACTGGCAAGACCTTGGTTAACGATCTTTTTTTTTCCGGTCATACAGCAACTATGTTTCTTTTACTGCTGGCAGTTCCCAAAAAATTAAAGTGGATATTTTTAATAATTACTATTTTGGTGGCCATTAGTGTTCTTATTCAGAAAGTTCACTACACAGTAGATGTGTTAGTGGCCCCTTATATTTCTTTTACTTGTTACCATTTAATTCTCAAGTTTTTTTACTTTCGTTATAAAGGCGAGAGCTATGATTTGGAATTCAAGCTATTTTGAAGCCCCAGCAGACTTTGACTCCGCTGAGGCCGAATTTTACTAAAGTGCAGAGGCGCAGTGATTTCCTGATCCTGAGAATGATGAGAATCCGGCATTGTCATAAGTCGGCGTCGTTTGTCCATCACAAGGATGTTTTTCTGATGATTTTTTGTGACAGCAAATAAGAATAAGAACAATAACACCGAAAACAATGGCAGTATGAGCTCCAATTCTTCTTCCTGACCAGCTAGCTCCTTGAGAATAAGTGCTGCTAAGTCGTGAAATGATATAAGCGCGAGCTTCTTCATTTGACATTTGTGTTTCAGCAATTACTTTTGACATTTCATTGATGTCATTTTGGATTTGCTTGTCTTTGATTTTGTCTGTGGTGTAAGCAATTAAATCTTTATTTGATATCCCTTCTGCTTGTAGATCAGCAATTTCTCTTTCAAACTCGGCAATTGAAGCATCAAAGAATTGCACATCTTTTTGGTTCCATTCAACATTTAGTTTGTAGTTTAGTGAATCAAAAGTTTTGTTAAGTTCATTTGCTTGCTGAATAGGAGTAACAGCATAAACGTTTGTGAATGCCGTAAGCAGAAGTAGAGCAGTGATTTTTTTAAACATAAGACCTCCATTAAAATTTTAGAACCGCGGGAAATATTTAAGCTCAAAATTATTTAGTCGCAATCGTTTTTTTTTGGTAATTAATTTTAAAATGATTTTTTATAAATCATTAACTACATAGGAGTACGAATGAATGTTTTATCATTATTTGTTGTATTGTTTTTTTCAATGGGAGCACGTGATGTTCATGCAGAAGTATGGCATGCAACCGAAACGTGGAATTCCTATTGGGAGAATGATTATCAGAAATGGGTAAATAATAATCTCAAGACAAATGTTTTTAAAGGTGGTGATGGTCTTCTTTCTGGAATACCTACAGACTGTGCTGATGCACTTTATGATATTCGTATTCAGTATGCCTACGAACATTCATTACCATTTGTTATTAATGCTCCAGAAGAATTGAGATCAAAGATGAAATTATTTGGAAACAATACTTCAATGTTTGATTCAATCACGAACGAAAAATCACGTGTGCGAGCTTTTATAGATTATGTTAACGACGAAGAGGGAACAGCAACTATTTTTAACGACACTTTTCCAGTTGCGATTAAAGAAATTAATTCTGGGATTGTTTATATTGTCGAATGGTCGTTACTTGGAAAACAAGAAAAGCATTCATATATGTTAAAAGGATTCGATGCTGATCATGAGCTTCTTTACTATGCTTCTGATGCTCCAAGAAAAGTGAGGAAATTACAAGTTGATATAAAGTACCCAAGATTTTCTTTCGGAGAAGCACCGTTTGGATTTAGAAGATGGAAGCACCCAGAGCATTTATTAATGCAAGAAAAAGATATTCCTGCAGAGGATGGATACAGTAGGGAGCAATATGATCTCTTAGCAAAGGTGGGGAAAAAGCAGGTCTTGAAAGAGATTAGAAGACGGCTTCAAAATTAAAATGATGGGTTGGCCGGATATTCTTTATTTATCTTTATTTATCTTTATTTATCTTTATTTATCATTATTAAAATTTTTAGATCTCTTTAATATTTCTTAAGGGTCTGTATTTGTTACAGAGGGGGTTTTTATGCGCCAATAGGTACTATAAATAGTGTTTATGAAAAAAATAATACTTATTGCATTAGTTTCGACTCTAACCTTTAACCTCGTTGCCCAGGCGGTTCCACCTTCGGAGCTGAATGATTCTCCTTATAGAAATATGAGAGAAGGCAATTCTCGTTTGATCAATTCATCAAAAGAGACAGAAATTTCAAAACTCTATAAAAACACAAAATCTATAGAAGTTTTACGAAAGATTATTTCTGATAAATCAATCAATCGATGTGCTACCAAAGTAGTTTTAGCGATTAAAGATAAATTAAATTTCTCCCACCGAAACGATGTTGAGTTAGCGATCTTAGGATTAAGACAGGATAATTCAATTGATGATATCACTGCAAATATTTTAACTGCTGCCACAAGTTTAAATATATTAATACCCAATCTAATTGCAAAAAACGACTTAACCAGTGATGAGGAAGATAAGGCCCTCGAGATTTTTAATACTGAGGCCAAACATATTAAGAATAAAACACTATGTATTGAAGACGTTTACAGAGATTTAGTCGGTAAGCTTGCCACTGATTCATCTAAGTTCGTAAAAAACTTAAAACATATTAACAAATTAGCGCTAGATAATAATGTTATTAATAATAATGATTTTAAAATACTTGAAAAGTTAAGAGCAAAAAAAGTTTATGAATGGCCAATAACATTATCAGAATATAGTCAGTCGCTAGACAATATCGCTATAAATTTTCCAATGAGAACGAGAGAGTCGGCAGAACTTATTACTGATGTAAAATTCCGTGTTAAAAAATCTTTGCGCCAATCTCTTTATGAAAAATATAATAGTATTCAAATTATGTTGCTCGCTAATATTGCAAGGGACATGAAGAAAAGATTAGAGTCTAGAGATATCACCATCAATATTAACTATGTTGATCAAAATTCAGAAATTATTAACCTTTCTCCTATGGAAAAATTTAGATTTATTCTAAAATTATTAAGAAAAGAATTAGCAACTGTAAACAATGGGTCTTTGCTTGGCGGAAAAGCAGCAAATTACATGGATATTATTACGGCAAGCTACGAAGTCGGGTATATCTCTTCCAACGAAATTACAGCGATGGCCTCGTTGCAAGAAATTTGGAATCCAACTAAGACAACTAAAGAAAAAGTTATGTACTGGACAAAAACTTTTGGCGGAATTGCCTCTGTTTTATTGCCACCACCATTTGGTTTTGTTGCAGTAATGGCGATTATGTTGATTGATCAACAAGTTGCAGCGGCACCTATAGATCACGATTCAGATTTTAATTTAATGTAATAAAATAATAGGGACATATATGAAAACACTTTTTTCAACAATTATAATTTTACTTCAATTTTCTTCAGTCTATTCTGCAGAAATTAAAAAACGCGCAGTTGTTCGCGATGATAACTTTAATGCAAAAATAGAAGAGGTCGCACTTCCTAACTTAACTAGCGATAATTCCTATGAAGGAAAATTTTTTAAAATCGTTAACGGAAAAAATAATAATGCCATTCGCTTTGATGATTCTGAAGATCTTCAATTAAAAGCAGCGACAACTTATTATCATATCAATAAGGCCCGAAAGTTTTTTACTGATGTCGTAAAATCAAAATATGTTCAAGATCTTCCGCAAATTATCGTTCGAGTTGATCTGATTAACGTCTTCAATGAAGTCGGCCATTTTGCCAATGAGAATCTTGATCCGCAATTTAACAATGCTCTCACTATTCCAGCAGGGAATGGGTATGGGCCAAAGAATGTTAAACCTTGGGGGATGGAAGTCTGGTTTAGACCCTCAAAGGAAATTAATATAAAAGATTTTAAAGGTGCAGTCGATTTAGTCAGCGTTAAGGGATCTCTTAAAGATTTCAGAAATCAAAGCCATATGGTTAATTTCCAGACTTATATCACAGATCTTCTTCAAGGAACTGCTACTGGAGCTAATAATTTAAGATTGGTGGAAAGCAGTATTATGATTGAGGCCATCTATCAATCTTCTGATTTGGCAGCAGAGTTTTTTTCCAGAAAAATTTATCGCCTTGATGCGGCCTTAGTTCCTGAAATTATTTATCATGAATTCTCTCATGCCGCTCTTAGTGACCATTTGGAACTTTCGCATTCAACTCCAGTCAATGAAGGCCTTGCCGATTATTTTGCAGGAAAGATTGCTAATAGTAAAAAATTGGCGATGAAAATAAAAGACTACAATCTTTTTAATGGAAAACAAGTGAAGAAGAAGCAGCAATACCAAATGGCATTCGAACGTGGTGAATATGCCAATACCGATTTTGTATTTGGACTATTATGGAACGTAGGCGAAACAGTTGGAACAGATATTGAAACAAATTTCATTTATCGCATGACTTGGGGATTAAGTACAAACGTTTCAATTCGCGACGATCTTATCAACGCTACTCTGTTAACTTGTAAAGATGTTTGTAAGTCACCATTAAACGATAGAATTAAGCTTTATAAACTTTATTATTCTAAAAATCTCTAGGCTAAATTTCTACCAGACAGAACAACGATTTTTTGGTGCCATCGCCTGAGTATCCATGCACTGAAAGGCATCGGCAAACTCAGGCAAATTAGAAACGACGCCATTCACTCTAAATTTTGGGAGTGAGTGTGTATCGGAATTAATTTGAGTTCGCGCGGCTTCTTTTGTCAGCTGCCCACACCATGATTGGGCATATGCGATAAAAAATATTTTCAAATCAGAATCCAGTACCTGGGAATTAGTTTTATTATAAGCCGCGAGCGCAACTTTTAGACCACCTAAATCAGCTATATTCTCACCAATAGAAAGCTCACCGTTAAGATGGATTCCTTCGTTAGTTGTATATGAGCTATATTGTTTTATTAGGCATTGAGCTTTTTCTTTATAAGTCTGAGATGATTTTTCAGACCACCAATTTTTTAAATTTCCTAGTTCATCATACTGACTACCAGAATCATCAAAACCATGAGTCATCTCATGGCCGATGGTAGCACCCGTTGCACCATAATTTGCAGCAATGCTTGAGTGAACATTAAAAAGGGGAGCTTGCAATATTCCCGCAGGAAAAACAATTTCATTCATTGTCGGATCGTAATAAGCATTATCTGTGGGCGGAGTCATGCCCCATTCATTGCGATCAACAGGAAGATTAGCTTTTTTTAAATTTTCATTGAAATGAAAAAGGTTAGATGTAAGTTGATTTTCAAACCAAGAGTCAGTACTGACTGCTAAATCATGATAAGTCTTAAAATGCTTTGGGAAACCAACTTTTTGGTTGAGGGATTGCATTTTTTTTAAGGCACCGGTTTTTGTTTCAACATCCATCCAGTCAAGTTTTGTGATCATTTCTTTAAGTGAGCTTTTTACATTGGCCACTAAAGTATCTGCCATGTCTTTAGATTCTTGACCAAAAGCAACTTTGATAAAAGCTTCGCCTAGAGCTTCACCTAGAGATTTATCGACAGAGGATACACATTTTTTCCAGTGTGGTGCCTGCTCTTTTTTGCCATTTAGTGTTTTTCCATAAAAATTAAAATACTCTTGCTGAAGTGCGAGTGTTGAAAAATTAGAAGTTTCATGAATAATTTGCCAATCAAGATAGGCCTTTATGTCAGTAAGCGATGTTTTATTTAAAAGCGCCGATAATCTTTTGAAATACTGAGGACTCACTATATTGAGTGTATCAGAGGTCTCGAAATGCAAGGCCTTAAAATAAATGCTCCAGTCCATTTGCGGAGATAGTTTTTGCAACGACATTTTTCCAATAGGATTATAAGTTTTAACTGGGTCTTGCTGCTCAATTGCCGATAAGCTTATTTTGGCAATTTCACTTTCTAATTTGAAAATTTTTTTTGCTTGTTCAAGTGCCTCTGTTGATCTTATTCCTGCCAGTAAAAGTGAATGATAAATATGAGTAACGTACTGAGTTCTAATCTCTAAATTATCTTTATCAAAATAATAGGATTTTTCAGGAAGGCCCATGCCTGCTTGATCGACAGTGCCTATCATCTGAGTTGCTTCCCCTGGATTTTGCATTGCATAGATCGTGAAGAATGGATTTATGCCTTGTTCATGAAGGCCCGCCAAAAGTGGCATCAAGTTATTTTTATTTTGTAAGAAATGATTCTTTTTCAGTAGTGCGGCCATTACTTCTTTTGCAGAGATTTCATTTTTGTCAATATCCAAGCAAGCGGAGTAAGCATTTCCCAATTTTTGGGATTCAGCTTGAGGAGGCATATTTTCGCCACGCTGATATGTTTGCAAAATATTTTTTAAGATCAGCAGGGTATTTTCATCAATCTCAGTAAAGCGATAGAGCTCTGCTTTATCGGCCGGAACAGGATTAGTCTTTAACCAATTCCCACAAGCATATTGAAAAAAATCTTCACAAGGATTAATTTTCTGATCAACCAAATTCATATTCACCACTTCTTCTGAAGACGGTTGAAAATTCGTAGCACATGAAACAGTGCTTATAATGAGAAAAAAAAGTGAGAAAAGAATAAAGGCTTTTTTCATTATATAACTCATAGATAAAATTCCTGAAAATGGTTGAGGTGAGAACATAACAAATCTATTTCTTAATGCAAACAGGTGCTCAATGACACCAGTCCCTGTGGTGCAGTGTGGCGATTGTTATCTTAAGTCAATCTTTGATGAGTTAATAATTATTAACAATTGCAGAGTGTCTTTTTGAAATATTTTTTCATATAAACATCTCTATATTTTGGTCGATATTTATTCAACCTCTTTCCAAAAATTATTAATCAGGAAATTATATATGAAAAGCTTGTTACAAATTGCCGTTCTTATTTTTGCTCTTTCGACTTCAACTCTTTTTGCAACAGAGAGAGAATTTAGAATTAACAAAAATTCTGCAACTAAAAATGGTTATGCTATAGGGTGGGGGATTCCCGGCGAGAAGCTTGATTTTGAAGCTCTTGATATGAAAACTGACGATGAGATCCAACAATTTATCACAACTTCAAACGTTGTAAACTACCTCATAGATCTTCATACTGATTCCATTCTCTACATAATAAAATCTCAAGGACTCGACTATACCATTGGAAATATTCACGTCGGTAATTTCTTCGCTTTATCCCTTGCACCTATTCTTTTTGATAATTTAGATTTTGAACAAGAGGCCGTTGCCCTAATCGAAAATTGGAAATGGGATAATCAAATAACAAATTTATTCATCTTTGATCGATCTCAAGGCATTAAGACCATTTTGAATTTGAATGAAGGTCAATTCGATAAACTTGTCAAAACAGAAATTGCGAAGAATTTAAAAGACCCTGAACTTGATCTTTTTACTAACGGTGCCACGGTTATGACTCAAATTAAAGGTGATGTTTTAAATAATGCTGGAAATGTTTCGATCTTTAGCTTGAATAGCTCAACTCCAAAGACCGATGGTCCAGAATTAGATCTTGAAGCGACTATTCAATTTACCTTGGAAAATGAATCAGTATTGGTAAAGCTCATTTCGCTTAAATCTAAGATTGGATCAAATGTGCAATAAATTTATGCTATTTATGACTGTCTAAACTTTTGACAATCATTTTCGACTCATATTAATTTCATCAGTTTAGATGAGATTCCTTTTGGTTTTATAAAATCTTCTCAAAACGTTATATAATCCTTTCTCAGGCCCTTGGAGAGTAAGTGATGAATATTTCCGATAAGAAAATCTTAAGTCAAGAATACTTTGCACATGAGAGCAGGCTTAAAGAAAAATTTGAATACAATCGTAAACATGATGAAAAGCGATTGAGAGTTTTGCATGATCACGATCGGCTGCTAGAAAATAGAAAGCTTACAACGATTGAACATGAAAAAATCACGAAGCAGAATCTTGTAGCGATGGATAAAGATCTTGATCAAAAAATGGAATTTGTTAAAAAGAGCTTAGGCATAAATATCATTTAAGCAGAGTTTTTTACTATAATTAATGTCTCAAATTTATATTTTTAATTATAAATTTTATCCTCCATTATCCATATGAGCTTACGAAACGATGGAGGAATAAATGAAAAAAATATTATTAGGTCTATTGGTTTTAACGTCACTTAGAGCATTGGCCGCCGAAAAACGTTACTATACAAAAATAAATTCTTCTGAAGCGCAGGTAAAAATTGAAACGGACCAAAAGGATTCAATTCAGGCAGCGTCTTATGTTGATGGTCTTGAAAATTCAAAATTTATCCCAGATATGCTCAGGGATAAAAAATCTATTCTTTACAAATTAAAAGCAAGTATAGAACAAGAAAATTGCAAACAAAACAGTACAGCTGAAAAGGCCTGGATTGATGGTTGCGGTCAAGTGACTTTAACTCCTGAGGTGAAAACTTCTTTTGGACGAGATGGATGGATGTCAGGAGGAGGAAGCTATACTTTCTTCGTCGGATTCACTAACGATGGTAGCGGACGATTTTTTGATGTTTCCCATATGGTTATTATTTCAGAACGAGCAGAGGCCCAAACTAAAAATGGCAATTATTCAGGAATGATCATCAAGTCTTTAAACTTGGTTAAAATTAAAAGGATAGATGACTTAACACCTTAGTTAAATTTTTAATGGATAATTCTTCGATTATTAGTTATCTTTAAAAGAGCTAATACGAGAACAGCACCGATGACAGCACCGACGAATCCCGCTGGCTCATTGACTCCGTAAATGCCAATTGCCTGGCCGAGAAATCGGCCGACAAATGCCCCAACAATTCCAACTGAGGTGGTAAATAATAATCCCATTTTGTCATCATCCGGTTTAATAAAGCGAGCGACTAGCCCCACAAAAAAGCCAATGATGATTGTTCCTACAATACCCATAACGACTCCAATGATAATATGAATAATTATTCATATTCTTATCTAAATTACTGCAAGGGCAACGCCAAAAGTATTTCTTAATTAATTACCGGTTTATTAAGGTCATCAAACCCTTTCATTAAACTTATAAATTCTCTTGCTGCATTAGTGGGCTCAGGATTTTCTGGTGTCTTTAGATGACAAGTACCAAGAATTGGCCCATTGACTGGATCATTTTGACAAATAACTTTTGCATTACATGATTTAAAGTCACACATCAGTTCATTACTGGGATGAGCTTGAAAGACAAGGTCGTAGCGAGCAATTGCTTGTTCAATTCCTGCAACACATTTAGAAAAATAATTTCGATCAGATCCAGTTGAACATAACCAATCATAAACCACAGCTTTGAATTCATCCGAATTAGGGTGCATACTAAGTGGAAGTACTGAAGGAAATCCATAGAGTGAATTGGCCATTCCTCGTTCGCAATGACCATCACTGTTATTAAATTTACAGAAAAATTTACTGAAACTTAATCCACCTTCTGTGAAATGTCCCCAGACAGAATTATAATTTTCACGTGAAGGCTTCATTCTGTTGCAAAGACCCAAGGAGCATAAAACAGTTTGGTTATAACTATATTTATTTAATTCAATATAAGTTCCTTTATTAGAATCTGATTCTTTGTACCAATATCCATCAGCTGCTATTCGCTCAAACATTGAACTTGTCAGTGCACCAGCGACAGGAATTTTTAAAATTTCGCTTAAGTCTGGAGCAAGATAAAATCCTGTATTACAAGCGTTAAGAGTGGCATAAGCATTTGGTAATAACTTTGTTCTTAAAAGTTTCAAGGCCGTAATGTGGTCATAGGGAGAAAATGCTGCATTCATATCCCCAATTTTCATCGCCCACGCTGATGAGTGACCAAAAAAATCAAAGCTGGCTATACGATTAAAAAGATTCATCTCAATTAACATGTTTTTAGCAGTAAATTTTTCCAGAACTTTCTTAATAACGACCACATTGTATTTTTCAAAGACTTGCTCGTCGGTGGTGTTTAAAACGTCAGGACTGCTCATCACTACCACCTGATGATCAGGATACAATTCTTTATAACGATAACCTCTCGATAAACCGGATTGAAAGAATTGGTCTGAATCTTCTTTCACGGCAGAACCCACCACGATAATATGGGTGATTTTGTCTAAATCGATTACCATGTCTTGGTAAAGTCCAATTCGATATTCGGTACTGGGGAAATCTTCTGGTCCAGCAGTTGACTGGTCTTTGGCATGAACCAGAGGAGTACGGATAATAACAAAAAATAAAATTAAAAACATAAAGGAAGAAAGAATGCATTTTTTCATAAAAGTTTTCCTACCTTGGATTGATCGTTTATTGAAAAAACTGACATAAAATTCTTTTAAATCGTATAGCCAAGTAATTTTTAGGAAAAATATATAAATATTATATTCGTTACGAGCTTTAACTATGGCTAAATTTTTATAATGATCAACATTATTTCTATCATAATTAATTCGCATGCAACTCATGCTCAATTGATATTTTTAATATTAAAACTATTCAAGCATGATGTTAATTCTGATTGAACAAAGAATCACCAAAGGAGATTATAAATGCCGACGATGAGAGAAAAAAACAAAACCATTGCGACATTTTTCAGTGCATTATATGCATTATTTGTCATTCTTTTGCTTGTTGCAGGTTGTGGAAAAAAGGCCGCTTTGACTTCAAGAATAAGTGGAACTGACAAAATCGAAAATCCACTTCCTCGAAAATTAAAAGCTCTCAATATTGGTCAAGCAGACGATTTTGCGATTCTCGCTTATTCAAGTATTTCTTCATATCCTAATTCATCTATCAATGGAAAAGTTGGGCTTCTGCCTGGACCAAGAGAGCAGATCATATTAGATCCGAGAGAAGTTGTAGGTGGAGCGACAGATATTATTGGAAGCGATGACGAAACTACTCCAATTAATTTATTAAGTAATGCTAAAGTTGATATGGTCATGGCCTACAAAGAAGCGGTGACCCTTACTCCCGATAGCGATAAGATTGGGTTATACGAAGGGAAGCTTGGCGGGAAAATTTTATCACCGGGTTGTTACAAGTGGAATGGAGACCTTACGATCAATAATGATTTTGTGATTGAAGGAACGGACACCGATGTTTGGATCTTTAAAATTCCTGCCAACTTTAAAGTGGCCAGTGGTGTTCACCTTTCACTAGCAGGTGGAGCACAGTCGAAAAATATTTTTTGGCAAATTGCCGGGAGTGCAGTTCTTGAATCGGGTAGTGTTTTCGCCGGAACCATTATTGCTCAGCAATCCATAGAAATGAAGAATCACTCATCGCTTACCGGAAGGGTTTTTGCAAAAAATGGTTATATCAATTTGAATCAAGCCACTATAAATAAACCATAAACAGGCCCCATCGGGGCCTGTTTTATTTTAAAAATTTTCTAGTAAACATTGGAGGCGTAAATAAGAGAGCCACCTTTAATTTGATCAATGATCTGCACAGAGTAACGAGGTTCTAGAGCTGGACAACCCCAGCTTCTGCCGCCACTGGACACATAGTCTGCAGGGTGTATAACGATCGATCTACTGCGGACATTTGAGTTAGTGTTCGAGAGGCCATCTAACATTAAAGAATAACCGTGACCACCTTCATAAGTTTCAGCAGTCTTATAAAATCCAATTGAACTCATTTCTGACCCCGGAGTGTTGGAGAAGCTCGTCGCGTATCCATCATGGTCAGGATCAGAATTTTTTCCAGCGGCCACAAGATAGCTATCCACTCGGCCAGTTTCCATATCGATTATATAAAAACGCTCTTTAGAACTATGTTGTTTGAAATCAATGACACTAATAACTCTTTTATTTGCAAAGGCACTCTGATGAGAATCGTAATAACTAAGGGCCTGACTTAAAAGGGTAGAAGGCACTTCATGGCCTGGATCCAGATGAGCATATTTGTCAGCTATGGGCGTGACAATTCCTGTGTTAGTACGCGGAGTAGTACTGGGCACTGATCCACTCGAATTTGAAGCGTCTGCAACTGTGGGAGTGGCCGTGACTGTGGGAACAGTCGTGACCGTAGGAACAGACGTAATCGTAGGAACAGGCGTAACCGTATCAACTGAGGGAGTCATTGTCTCAGCAGTTTGCGCTGTTGCTATGTCGGGCAACTTCGCTCCTGAAGCATACGCCTGGCCATTAATACCTAATGACAGTAATGCAGTAACAAAAAATAAACGCGAGTTAAAAAAGACCGATACCAGTCCAGTATTTTGACTTTGCCTCATTCTGAAGCTCCTTTTTTAAAATTTTTTAGTTTGGTGTATTCAATAATGCAGATGCCATGCCGTTTATGAGGTGCTAAAGCATTGAATGGTCCTATGTGTTGTCAAATAAATTTTTTGGAAGAGTGCGTTCTGGCCTCTAAAGTGATCCTGAATTTTTTACTATGTCACCGAGTGATTTATTTTTTTAAGTTTTGTTCTCGTGTCGTATTGAGAATTTCTAAATTTTCTTTAAGAGACTTATCAATTTGTTGTATTTTCTTTTTTAGAATTTCTTCTTTTGATTTTGGAGCTGATGCTGAATCATTTTTTGCCTCAATTTTTTCTGTTTCCAAACGAGGATTTGATGCCTCTTTCTCCCCATCTAAAATAACCGGGTCGAGTAGGCGCAAAACTTCAGGTGCTGTGTATTCTTGATAAGATTTAATTTCATCCGGTTTTAATTTTCGATCTCTGTGCTCAAAACCTTTTTGATCTTTTACGATGACTGCGTGATCTCCCGGAAGAAGATCTTGTTGTATCGAAGGCAGCTCACCTTGAAGATGTACATGACCTGCCAGTAGTGCCACCTGAGTTATCTCACGGCCTTCCATAGTGTTCACATTGACCATTAGTTCGGTCCCGCGCACCCCCATACTTACTAAGGGAGTTTTTATTTTTAGTTGATCGTCGTCTTTTGATTTAGATTTAATCAGTGCCCGCCACTGACCTTTAATTACAGAAAAAACAGCATCTCGGTCATTTTTGGTACGATAAGACCAATTTTCAACTTTAAAATCAGATTTAGGGCCTAGGGTAACCACCGTTAGGTCTATCATTTCAATCACGACAAAACTTTTTTCAGAAGTTTGAATCAGGTCATTATTATAAATTTTTGATCCTTTTTTTAGCTCGCGTTCGCCTATGATCACCTTGCCGTTAACGACCTTGACCAGACCTAAGTATTTGGGAATTAAAGAAGAGGTCTTTGGATCAAAAGTCCAATCTTTATCTAGTGCTTTAGCCTCAAATGCAGGAAGATGTAAGCAACAGAGTGCAATGATGAAACTAAATAATATTTTCATAAAAAATATTATAAACCATAAATTATTTTATGTGGTACAACTTTGTTTTTAATAGGCAGAAATGAAAAATAAAATCAAAAACAAGAATCAAGCAGACGCAATTGAGCTCACTCCAGATACTCCTGGCAGGTCTGGCTTTAACTGGTTTCCCGGTCATATGGCACGTGCCGTTCGAGAAATTAAAGAAAAAGTAAAGCTAGTGGATATCGTTCTGGAAATTAGAGATGCCCGAGCACCTTTGGCCTCCGGTAACAAGACGATGGAGGAAACTCTTCGCCAAAAAAGTCGACTAATTCTATTAAATAAAGTCAACCTCGCTGACCCTAAAATGATACATCTTTGGGAGGAGTGGTTTAAAAAACAAGGTGAGCCTTTCCTCTTTTTAGACTGTTTTGACAAAGGATCAATGAAAAAAGCGTTGTCGATGGCCCGGGCCATTGTCGATCAAAAAAGAAGAGACTCTAATCCTGATACTTATGAGCCCAAAGCAAAATTAAAGTTAATGATCATCGGCCTTCCTAACACAGGAAAATCCACCATCATCAATCAATTAGCAAATAGAAATGCAACCAAGGTCGCCGATCGCCCAGGACAGACTCAAGTTCAGCAATGGATTGTAATCGATAAAGATTTGGACTTGTTGGATACACCGGGAGTAATGCCACCTCTATTGGCCAAGGAAGAACATGGGCTCTGGCTCTCCGCCCTTAATGCCATTCCTGATGAGGCCATGGGAGAAGAGAGACCTGCAACATTTCTAATTGAATATTTAAAAGAAAGAAATTCCAAGGAACTCAAAGAGCGCTATAAGCTCGAATCATTGGAATTGAGTGTTGAAGAAATTTTAGAGAAAATTGCGACTCTTCGAGGATGCGTCAGACAAAAAGGACTTCCTGATCTGGAGAGAGTCTATAAATTAATTCTGATTGATTTTAGAAAAGGTGATTTGGGAAAAATTTGTTTTGGAGTTCCGCCAGTAGATAATTAATACTATTTTTCTCTTAATTATTTATTTCATGACTAAATCTTTTGCACCAACCACTCCAACCAACGGAACTTTGTTGGCCAGTGCTTTTATTTGAGTGATGATCTGGCCAGCTTTGAATAATTTCCATCCCGATTTATCTTTTGCCAAGTGCAGCTCATAACTTTTTCTTTTGCCGGTGAGGATATTGTAGAGAGTATCTATGACAATCACCCCACCTTGCTCTTCATCGAAATTCTCACCGATAATTTTGGCAAAATTAATCTTGCCCTTATGAGGTAAATCAATTCCTTCTTTAATAAAAGTTTTCATGGAAAGCTCGTCGCGGCCTAAGAACTGACCACTAGAAAAATTATCAATATAAAAAGAAGTGAGTGTCTGATTTTCCTCATCGGAATTCACTGCTAATTGAAAAGAGTCAGACTGAGCATCTGTCGAAATCGTCGCCAGAATTTGTTCCGAAGCTTTAGAAACATTGACAAAAATTATAGTTGATAGACAAAAGGCAAGTGCCATTAATTTGTTAGAGTTGAGCATTTGAATATTCCTTAGGGGTAAACGCCCAAAAGAGCGTTTTAGAGATGTGAGTTAAACCACGAACTCTCTTTCCTGAAAAATATATAAAGATTATGGTAGTCATAGAACAAATGAATAAATGGCCTTTAAACTAATCCCAACCCAAAACGTGATAACCTTTATCCGCCAAGCATTTATTAACGTAGCGATGCTTAATTTGATCTGGACTCATCGCTCCGGCAGCTCCACCGCCCACTCCACCGATCGCTGCACCTTGAACTGCACCTCTGCCAATACCTCCAGTGAAGACACCCGCAACGGCCCCGACGGCGCCACCAACGACGGCCCCAAAACCAGCACTTTTAGCTATTTTTTTTCCTTCGGAAGAATCCAAATAGGTGTCTGCATCTTTGATACATTGATTGATATCAGCTTCTCCTGCATCTTTGCCTCGTGATTTGAGTGTTTCATCGGGATAGAGCTTAGGTCTTGAAGCACAAGCCCCAAAACCTAAAGTAAAAATTATAATAAATAAAAAATTGAAGTTTTGTGATTTTTTCATATTTTTTAATTATGGTTCAATTAAGAAAGAAAGTCCGTCGCGGGAGATTTTTTCCGTACTGGTACGGAAGGTTTATATTCTTCTAGTACTATGAGAAAATTCTTCAATCATTTTTTTATTAAATGCAGGAATATCTCTTGGTGATCGGCTGGTAATTAAATGTTCATCAACGACAACTTCCTCATCGACCCAATCAGCACCAGAATTAATTAAATCAGTCTTCACTGAAGGCCAGGAGGTAAGGTGTTTTCCTTTTGTTAATCCCGCTTCAATCAGGACTTGAGGTCCATGGCAGATGGAGGCGATTGTTTTATCATCCTCGACAAATTCGTGAATAAAAGCGATGGCCCTTTTACTGCTTCTCAACTTGTCGGGATTCATTACACCCCCAGGAATCAATAGAGAGTCATATTTGTATCCCTCAGTATCATCGACAGTTGCGTCCACGTGGATACTTTTTCCCCAATCATCATCTTTCCAGGACTTAATTCTTCCCGGGTGCAGAGAAACAATATCTACTTTCGCTCCAGCATCCTCTAATGCTTTTTTTGGTTCAAACAATTCTGACTCTTCAAAACCGTCTGTCGCTAAAATTGCAATCCTTCGATCCAGGAGGAGAGTGCTTTTTTCGTTTGTCATATAAACTCCATGCTTAGTCTTTAGTGGGCGTATACTCACACATTGGTAAGACAAGCGTTTTATTAAAAAGATGATTTCCAGCTTCAAGTGAATCACGACGAACGATTTCGATTAAATAGCTATCTGGATAAATTGAAGTTTTCGATCCCCATTCGATACATTCATTAGAAGAAAATTCAGTTGCTGGAGCGCGCTTTAAACATATATTTTGGGTATAAGTTTTATCGATGGTGACATCCTGAAGAGCTGATTTTTTACAATGGCGTTTAGTATAAGCGCCCCCCTCGGAATTTGGAGTTCCTATTGTGACATTTTCATAATTTAAACAAACGTTCACAGGAGCGATGCTTTTTATATCACCATTGCTGAGACAAGCATTAAATAACCCGGCAGGACCAAACGCTTCGGCAAACTTGGGCTGAACGATGGAGACATCTTTGGCCTTTCGAATTTCACTCCATTCACTTTTTTTTGAAACGGCGAATGCTGTACTTGATACCGCCATAATAATTGCAGTAACAAAAAATAAATGTTTTTTCATTTAAGGCTCCTCGTATCAAATTGAATATAAGCGGCATGCTTTTTCCACTATTACTTCATTATTAAAATGAGCAATACCAATGCCATAAATTTTCATTATAAGAATTACGAGTATGCAAAAACAATTGGGGCAAAGTGAACCAATTGTGAAAAATATCAGGGTAAATTGGGAGTTGAGAGAAGTGGTAAATAGTTATATAAAAAAATAAGAGTAAGTTGGTAGGAGAATATATTATGCGATCAAATATTTGGAAAGGAGCATTGAGTTTTGGATTGTTAAATATTCCGGTGCGGTTGATGCTTGCATCTGAGGAGAAAGCATTGCATTTTTCTTTGTTGGATGAAAAAGATTTGGCACCAATCCGCTACAAAAAAATAAATGCTAAAACAGGAAAAGAAGTTCCCTATAATAGAATTACAAAAGGATATGAGTATAAAAAAAATCAATACGTCGTCATGACTGATAAAGATTTTAAGGAAGCCAACGTTGAAGCGACTGGGACTATAGATATTGAAAACTTTGTTGAACTTAAGGACATTGATCTAATGTTTTTAGAACGGCCATATTATTTAGTTCCAGAAAAAAATGGAGAAAAAGGTTATTTCCTTTTATCTGAAGCAATGAAAAAAAGTAAGAAAGTTGCGATCGCCAAAATAGTGATTAGGGCCAAACAGCATTTGGTAATGATTATGGTCAGAGGTAATTATTTAGTTTTAGAAATAATGCGTTTTGCTCATGAAGTTCTTGAAGCCGACGAAGTTGATTATTTTAGTACCTTAAAAAAAGCTAAATTTAGTTCCAAAGAAATGAGTATGGCCCAGGCGCTAATTGAGAGCATGACTTCGATCTGGAAGCCTGAACAGTATAAAGATACTTACTACACCGATTTAAAAAAAATTATTAATAAAAAGATTAAAGGCGGAAAAGGTAAAGTCATTGAATACCAGATGCCAGAACCGGCCAGGGCCTCTAACGTTCTCGATTTAATGCCTCTCCTCAAACAGAGTCTGGAGAAGGAAAAAAATTACAAAAAAACAATTAAGAAAAAAGAATGAAAAATTTATTGAAAACATACAACCAAAAAAGAGACTTCAATAAAAGTTCAGAACCCAAAGGATTTCCAAAAATAAAAAACCTCGACGAGCATATTTTTGTTGTTCACGAACACCACGCATCTCATCTCCATTATGATTTTAGACTTGAGCTTGATGGAGTTTTGAAAAGTTGGGCCGTTCCAAAAGGGCCATCCATGAAGCCGGCAGATAAAAGACTGGCGGTAGAGGTTGAAGATCATCCTCTGGATTATGCTAATTTTCATGGAACCATTCCCAAAGGTCAGTATGGTAGTGGAGATGTCTATATTTGGGACAAGGGAACCTGGCAAGAAGAAGGGGATGCGTATCAGGGATTAAAAAAAGGTAAACTGGAATTTACTCTCAATGGTAAAAAGCTAAAAGGACATTTTGTTCTCGTTAGAATTCATGGGCGTAATGAATCAAAACAACATACCTGGCTGCTAATGAAAAAAAATGATGAAGAAGCAGATTCATTTTTTGAACTTGAGCCTATTGCCCAAGAGATAAAACTAATTGGCAACGTAAAAAAAAAGTCTCCTTAAAGATTAAAGGAAAGATGAAAAAAAAGATTAAAGACAAATGGCCCGGATTTGTCCCTCCTCAACTTGCTCTTTTGGTCGATACTCCTCCAGAAGAAAAAGGATGGGTTCACGAAATAAAATTTGATGGCTATCGTCTACAAGTTCATCTGAAAAACAACAAAATAAAATTATTCACCAGAAATGGAAATATCTGGAATGAACAATTTCCCAAAATAGTAAAGGCCTTTGAAAAGCTGCCGATTCAATCCGCTATTTTTGACGGCGAGGCTGTCGTCTTAGATGATAGTGGTCGAAGTAGTTTTGGAAAATTACAAGATGCTTTGTCTCATAACGATGATTCGAAAATTAAATTTTTTATTTTTGATCTCCTTTATTTAAATGGAGAAGACTTAAGAGAGCTTTCTTTAAAAGATCGAAAAGAAAAACTAAAAGATATTCTTTCTAAATCCAATGAAGTTATTTTCTTTAGTGAAGATGTTGATACAAATGGCGCCGATTTTTTTAAAATATGTTGTCATCATGAATTGGAAGGAATTGTTTCTAAAGACTCCAACGCTCCTTACCGTTCTGGTCGAAGTCTTATCTGGTGCAAATCTAAATGCAGTAAGCGTCAAGAATTTGTGGTTGGAGGTTTTACTGAGGGAAAAGGGCAAAGAAAGAGTGAGTTAGGGGCCCTTCTATTGGGGGTTTATGAAAAACATGGAGAAAAAAGAAAATTTCGTTATGTGGGAAAGGTGGGGGCCGGATTTGATGTTGAATCACTGGGGGAAGTGAAAAAGAAAGTCGGAAGACTTGCACAAAAAAAATCACCTTTTGATCTTCATTCCCCTAAAGAGCATAATACTCACTGGATTAAACCCAAACTTGTCGCCGAAATAAAATTTTCCAACTGGACTGCTGATCAAATACTTCGACAGCCTGTATTTTTAGGATTTAGAAATGATAAAGATAAAAAGGACATTGTCATTGAGAAAGTTGCGCACTTGACGAAAAGTTATTTGAAAAATGATGAGTTTGAACATATCGCTATCACTCATCCCGATAAAATTATTTTTCCCAAAGAAAAAATTACCAAACAAATTATTGCCGATTATTATCACAAAGTTTCCCCCTTCATGTTTCCCCTTATTAACGATCGTCCTTTATCATTACTTCGTTGTCCGAATGGTATGAGTAAAAAATGCTTTTATCAAAAACACCTTAGTCGCGAAGTAGCCCCCTCATTTTTTAAAAGTTTTAAAGTGAAAGAAAAGTCTAATGCAGGCATTTATATTTCTCTTAATTCTCCTGAAGGATTGCGCCAATTGGTGCAAATGAACGCTTTTGAAATTCATACTTGGAATTGTCACTATCAAACACTTCTGAATCCAGATCAGATTGTGATGGATTTCGATCCTGCTCCCAATGTCAGTTTTAAATCCGTGGTGAACGGATGTTTAGAAATGAAAAAAATTCTGGATAAATTAAAACTTGAAAGTTTTGTTAAAGTTACTGGTGGAAAAGGAATACATATCCATATACCAATTGAGCCTTTATACAGCTGGAACATCGCTTTTGCCTTTAGTAAGGCATTGGCCAATGAAATGGTGGAGCGAAAACCCGATCTCTATTTATCAACCATGTCTAAAAAATTGAGAAAAGGGAAAATATTTATCGATTATTTTAGAAATAGGTTTGGCGCGACTGTTGTTGCTCCTTATGCTATTCGCGCACGGAAGATTTGTGCTGTGGCCCTTCCTGTTGAGTGGAGTGAACTGCGCTCTCTTAAAAGTTCGGATCAATTCACGATAAAAAAAGCACTCCTAAAAATTAAAAGAAGAAAATCCGATCCATGGAAAAAATTCTTAAGTGTAAAACAAAAAATTACAATACTGGATTAATATCGGCATCCGGCCAAACTTTTAAAACATCCGGCGGGTGGAGGGCCGGAGTTGAGCTTATCAGTGTTAAATCAGCAACTGCTGGTCCATCAATGACTTTTCCATGACAGGTAAATCGGGATCCATGACAAGGACAATCCCAAGACTTCTCGGCCTTATTCCAATGAACAATTCCTCCTAAGTGAGGACAGACCGCAGAGTTCAATTCCAGATTGCCATAATTATCTTTGTAGGCGGCAACGATATGAAGTCCATCTCGATACACAATACCTTCGCCTTCTTCTATACTGTCTAGATCGCCAGATTGTTTTTCTGTTAACCAATCTTTATATTGGATAAGAGAATTGGCATTTTCTTTTAAATAAGTACCGGTGGTCGAAAGACTTATGCGTGATGGACTGTATAAACTTTTCCATGGATTTTCTTTTCCTGAAATGAGATCAGTGATTAGCATTCCCGCTATCATCGAGTAAGTCATTCCATTTCCAGAGTGCCCCGTGATTACATAAACATTATCGCTATCCATTGGATTATGCCCAATATAAGCGAGTCCATCGACTGGCTCCATGACATGACCTGACCAGCGATAGAGAACTCGACCGGCCTTTTGAAATCTTTTGCGGGTCCAATTCTCCAGGCGAGTATAAGAGTTTTCAGGATTATCATTTTGTCCCGTTTTGTGGTCTTCTCCACCTACCAGTAGAACTTCGTAAGGATGTTTATCATTTTTTTCTAAACGAATATAATGGTAAGGGTCTTCAGTATCCCAATATAATCCTTTGATGATGCTTCCTTTTGGAACCTCTATGCCGATAACATAACTTCTGTATGATGCTTGTTTTGTATGTATAGCGACGAGATCATTTATAGGGCTGTTAGTGGCAACGACGATTGATTCACTGGTGACAATATGATCATTTTGCAATCTCACATAGGCTGCCTCTCCGCCTTGAACTTCAACGACATGTGAATTGGTGAAAATTAATCCCCCTTTCTTTATAATTGCCTGGGCCAAGCCCCGCAAATATTTAAGAGGATGTAGTTGTAGTTGGTCAGGAAAACACAGAGCAGGTCCTGGATCAAATGAGGGCAGAGGAACTCTTTCAGTCATATAGACATCTGAAAGCCCGCTACGAAGGACTGCCTCTAATTCAAGATTTAAATACTCGAGGTATTTATCTCTACTGCTTTGAAGTTCATAATTAGGCCTTTCAGAAGAATTAAAAAGATAACCATTAATTTTTTCCAAATCACATTCAATATTTTCTCTGTGAATAATTTCTGAAACTTTTTTTATAGCGGCGCTATGACTTTCAGCTGCAAGTCGAGCTCCTTTTTCTCCATGATATTTTTCCAGCATAAAATATCTTTCATCAAGTGCAGTGGTGAATTGAGCAGTGGATCTTCCTGTTTGCCCACTTCCGATTTCAAATCCTTCCAGCACGCAAACTTTTCGTCCTGTTTGTAATAAAAGATAAGCAGTAGTTAATCCCGCCAATCCTCCACCGATTATACAGACATCGACATCAATATCCTCAATGAGAGTGCTAAATGTTGGCATCTCGACTGTATCCATCCAAGCTGCAACACTTTCTCCGTGGTGTAATGAAATCATGATATTTTCCTTTTAGTTGAAAAGAGAATTCGCTCACATCATATTGGAGGATGCTCTGAATAATTTATGAAGAAAAATATAAAATAAGTATAATAGGCATAGGGGAATGCTTTAAGCTGCAAACCTAAATAGGGTTAGTCAAGAAAAACCCCAGTTTTTTTCATTTATTCAATGCTACGGCCATTCTTGCCTTGTCTTCTGAGACGACTCAATTCATACTTTTTTTATGAAAATCTTGATCAGCGTCATTCTTTTACTTACTCTAGGTTTGGGCCAAGGTTTTGCCTCCGATGATGTTCCTCATTACAAAATTTATCCACGAACACCTATCATTGAGTACCAAGACGAAATTCTGGATTTTTATTCGGTGAAAAATATCTATGGAGAATTTTCAAATTTCGCCTTATTTCCTATTAACGTTGAAGGTTTGATTTGGCCTAGTAGTGAGCATTATTACCAAGCTCATAAATTTTTAGATCACGATTTACAAGAAAGAGTAAGAGTAGCCGCAAGCCCATTTCTCGCGGCCCAAATTGGCCGCGATGCAAGTCTTCCAATGAGAGAAGATTGGGACGATATAAAAGATGGAGTTATGCTGGTTGCCCTTCACGCCAAATATAGTCAATACCCAGTTCTAAAAGATCTTCTTCGTTCAACCGGAAAAAGTCATCTTTATGAACACACTCAAAATGATTGTTACTGGGCCGATTGCGGGGACCACTCTGGCAGAAATATGTTGGGCCAGCAATTGATGCAAATCAGGGAAGAAACAAAAGAAACAACAAGAAGCGAGATTTTGCTCAATGACCAATGAGACCCCTCTGCCTTCAAGCGCCACACTTCCTAAGAATCGCTTAAGACGCCTATTTAAATTATTACTTACTATGACGCTAGGATTTCTTATCTTAAGTATAAGTGGTGTCCTTTTATATCGTTTTGTTCCCGTTCCATATACGCCGTTAATGGCCTGGAAAAGTACAATTTCTCTTTTCACCAATGGCCGAATTGGTATCGAAAAAAAATGGGTGCCAATTGAACAGATAGCCCGTCCCATGCAATTAGCGGTGATCAAGGCCGAGGATGCAAAATTTTATATTCATAATGGTTTTGATTTCGAGGCAATTGAAAAAGCGATGAAATATAACAAGACCCACATAAAGCAAAAAGGGGCGAGTACCATTTCTCAGCAGACGGCCAAGAATGTTTTTTTATGGCCGGCCCGAAGCTGGCTTCGGAAAGGAATGGAAGTTTATTTTACGGTTTTAATTGAACATCTCTGGAATAAAAAGCGCATTCTCGAAGTTTATTTAAATGTCATTGAATTGGGGCCGGGAGTTTACGGGGTTGAGGCAGCCTCCCAAAAATACTTTCATAAAAATGCTCGCAATTTAAATCCTGCCCAAGCAGCATTAATTGCCTCAGTTCTTCCCAATCCAATTAAATTTAAAATCAATAAACCAACCGCTTATATCCTCAGACGGCAAAGAAAAATTATGGGAAGAGGAACTATTACCACTACGGCCGTTGCTAAGTCAGAAATTAAATCAAAAGAAACTGCTGATGAGACTAAAGAATTTTTTGATATCAAGTTTGATAGTGAAGATGAAGAGGATAATGGAGCTGGATCAAATGACCCAACTCCAGCTAACGAATAAGTAGAAATTACTTGATAGTTTTTGCGAGTTCTAAACCTTTTAATAAATCTATTCTTCCGCCAGAAACCATTTTATTTTTAAAGCTATTTATTTTAGTTACTGATTTAATCAGAACATCTTTTAATTGCGCCACTGTTAAATCAGGATTGTGCGAAAGGATTTCAGCTGCAACTCCTACAGTCGTTGGAGTGGCCATGGAAGTTCCTGACATTGATTCGTACTTATTTCCTGGAACAGTTGAATAAATATTTGATCCTGGAGCTGCCACATCAACATTGATTTTTCCGTAATTAGAGAAATAACTCATTCCACCACCATTAGTAGTTGAAGCAATAATTAAAAGATTATCATTATTAAAGCTTGCTGGATAAGTTGGAGTGCTGTCGATGTCAGTTGAATCATTTCCCGCTGCCGCAATAACGAGGACGCCATATTTGTCTCCAATATACTTAAGTGTATCTGGAATTAACTGTCGACCTTCATTAGAACTCTTGCCAAATGAACAGTTGATAATTTTAGCACCATTTCTAGCAGCATAAACAAATGCTTCCGCAACATCGATATCTGTTTCATCGCCATCATTTGGGACAGTTCTTATTCCCATTATTTTTACGTTAGAAGCAATACCCGCGATTCCAATTCCATTATTCTGTTTTGCCCCGATTGTTCCGGAAACATGAGTTCCATGCGAGTGGGTATCTTTATTATCCATAGTCGCTTTGCCGTTGGCGTCTCTTACGAGTGTATTTATGCCGTTGATATCATCAATATAGCCATTGCCATCGTCATCGATACCATTATTGGGGATTTCTTTTGTGTTCACCCAAACAACATCTTTTAAATCTTCATGATGAATATCTATTCCAGTATCAACGACTGCCACTATGACTGGAGTTGTATTGGAGGTTCCATATTCTTTATAAGCAGAATTTACAGATACACCATTTTGATTAGCATCTTGAAACGACCAAACTTTGCCAATAAGTGGATCATTAAATTGAGTGTCGCTAAGAGCTGACTTATCAAGTGTGATTGATGAGGCCGGATCAGGTTTTGGCAAGACTCTTCTTTCTGAGTGGTGATTTCTTTCAGTATAAACAACTGCCGAATTATTTTTAAGTGCTGCTTCCACACTTATTAAATTAGTTGTTCTTAAGACATAAACATTTTCAAAAAGATTTTGGACACTTTTTACATTGGCCAGTTTTGGTAGAGAGTGACCTGGTTTGAGTTTTACGATGAGCTCGTTAGGGGTGAAGTCATAAGCTTGGGCCACATTTAAAGACAAGAATAGGCAAGTAGAGATTAAAAGTTTCATATTATTTTCATCCTTGAAAAATAGATTCGAAATCAATTAACTAATCTTAGATGATGAAGCATTTAATGAATTATAAATTGGATGGATGTTTGAAAAAGTTAGTTAAGTTTATTACTCGGTTAATCCCGCGATTTGTCTTAAGGCCTGTATGTTCAAGAGCACGATATGAAGGCCTTCTTGCTCAATAACTTTCTCATCTTTCATATCAGATAAGCTACGTACTACAGTTTCTTTGGCAGATCCTATCCATGCGCTAATTTCTTCTCTTGTAAGCTGAATGTCTAAAACCCAGCGGTCATCTTGCTGTACACCACATGATTCTTTGAGAATCAGAAGTGCCTCTGCCAATCTTTCACGAACATTTTTCTGACAAAAAGAATGAAGGCGTTTTTCTGCAAGTTTTAACTCATTACCCATTCTCTTTAAAATTTCAAAATTAAATTGATGATCGTCTTTTAACAAACCATTGAAATGTTCTTTTGGAATAAAGCAACCTCTAATAGATCCTAAAGCAACTGCAGTCGCTCTAAATGTATCTTCAGAAAAAAGACAACGATAACCGGTCATATCGCCTGGAGAAACTATCTTTACAATGCTCTCTTTTCCATCAACTTCAGGCCAAATGATTTTTGCCTGTCCGCTGCCAATGCAATAGGCTCCATTGGCCGGATTTCCTTTCTGATTTAAATGGGCCCCGCGATGATACTCAAAACTGGTTTTATTGACTTGAAGATCGTTCAATTGGATTTCAGACAATGTATGAAATGTACTTTGTTTCCACGCCGGACAGCTATGACAATGGACAGATTTTTTTTCTGAAATATCGGGCATGATCTCTTTACCTGAACTTTATTTGATTGAGTTTCTCTACTATTTTTTACCAATTTAATGTTAAGTGACTGGCAATGTAAACGTAAATGTAAATGCAGTCCATTTAGGCTTACTATTAAAAAGCCACTCGTTCAAGTGGCCTGCCATTAAGTTCCTCTAAGTTTATTTAGTGATTACTTTAAAATTTGATCAGAAACAGAAAGCAGCGCATCTAGGGCATCTGAATCAGACACTGCTGAATCCTGGGCCTGAATATCTTTTATTTTTTGACCTAAGAAAGCAGTCATCTTTCCAGACTGAATGAGTTCCTGGGAGTCGTTTATAACTTGAGCGGCTTCTTTTTGCACATTTCCTGAAGTTGAAATACTTGAAAGGGCCAATGATTGAGTTGGAAGTAGAGTCGTTCCAACAAATGAAGCTGAAAAAGCATTTAGTGAAAGAGCAAGAGTTGCGATTGCGATAAGTTTTTTCATAATAATCTCCTAAGATGAATAGTCTGTTGTTTGTGTTGATAAAGTATAAATGCCCCAGTGTTTTAATCAAGTAACTTGCTTTATTCGTGTAAAAATTACTCAAAAGATTTGAAGATAATCCATCCTCCTGCCGATAGGGATGATATGAAGAAATCTCTCCTTTTAATTCTGATATGTGCATCTTTGAGTCAAGCGAGGGCGGAGCATAAAATTATAGATGTTGAGGAAGAACTTAATTTTAATGATCCTTGGTATAAAAAAAATCGCACTGACGAAGAAAACTTTAAGCGCCTGGTGGAAGCTCTTAAAAAGATTCCCAGCGGAAAGAAAGTGATTGCTAAGGCCACTGAAAAGGCCGAGCAAAAAGGCTTTACGCTTTATGATGTTGTGGCCATTGGTGATGGTTCATTGACCGATACGACTCTGATACGCCGATTTGCAGCTTCAAATCCCTCTCAAGTCATCTATGAGACAAAGTCAAAAGTTTACTTAAATCGCCATTTGCGAACGCTGGATGCGCTACTCGATTTTGCCCACGAGTTAACACACTACACTTACCGCGAGGCCTTTAATCCGTATGATCACCAATTTGCCCTCAAGGACTTTATAAAGGGAACTGTTGAGGGCAGAGGTGGTGAAGTTGATGCTTATATGGTGGAGTGTAAAGTGCTCTTTGAACTTCTCCCAGGAAGTGGATCAGAGAGATCAAACTGCCAAAAAGTTTTTGATAAAAAATTGGGAATTATTTCAAAAGAGCTAGGCGTTCAAGAGTTTTATAAAGTGGGTAATCACTATCGTAATTTTAAAAAAGATATCGAAAAATTTTCCTTGAATGAAAAAGATTTACCCCAGGCCACTGAGGGAGAAGCCTTTTTTATTTCCTCTGCTTGGGGTCTTCCATATCCCGTCGCAGCAGTAAAAGAGTACGTTAATATTATGGACCGCGTTTGCAAAAATGACCAAAATCGCCTGACCCTTATGCAAAATAAAATCTCCCGGGCCCCCGCTTCCCAGGAAGGATCTGAATTAGAGAAAAATGAAGCTCAAAGCGCCTATAAAACGATGTTCGAAGATTTCAAGATCCGCTGTGATAAATTCAGTCAAATTTAAGTTCACTAAATCAATAAAATGATTGCCCTTTTCATTGACGAGAACTGCCGTCATCGGTAAATTTAGTTAGATATGTAATTGGTGAATTTAGGATTTTTGTGCGTACAAAATAGGAGCACGAGATGCAAGACAGCGTCGTTTTAATGAAAGTTGATGATTTTTTAAACTGGGGTCGTAAGAACTCTTTGTGGCCCATGACTTTTGGTCTCGCTTGTTGCGCGATTGAAATGATGGCGACTGGTGCTTCGAAATACGATTTAGAACGTTTTGGTTGTGGGGCCTTCATGGCCACTCCACGTCGCGCGGACCTAATGATTGTCGCTGGAACTGTGACATTCAAAATGGCCACTAGAATTAAAACACTCTACGAACAAATGCCGGAACCTCGTTATGTTATATCGATGGGCTCTTGTGCAAATAAAGGTGGGCCTTATTGGCAACACGGCTATCACGTTTTAAAAGGTGTAGACGAAGTTGTTCCTGTCGACGTTTACGTTCCAGGTTGTCCTCCGCGTCCTGAAGCTTTAATCGAAGGGATCATGACTCTTCAAAAGAAAATAGCCAACGAGCGTTTACTTCGTGATAAGTGGGTGAAACATGCATAATCAAATTGCAGAATTTTTAAATAAGTCTGTTGCTGGTTGCAACGCTGTAATCAATGCACCTGTTGCAGTGGTTGGAGATCAATCGATAACGGTTGAAGCCGCAAGTATTTTAGAAGTTTGTCGTGCTCTTAAGACATCTCCTGATTTTGCCTTCAATGTTCTTCAAGTTATCACGGGTACTGATTATCCAGATAGAGTTGAACTTAGTTATATCCTCGCTAGCTATTCAAAAAATTTAGAGCTTATTTTAAAAGCAAATCTTCCTCGTGGAGATAAAAATAATCTTCCTAAGATTAACTCAATCGTTTCTCTTTGGAGTGCTGCAAATTTTCAAGAACGCGAAACTTACGATATGATCGGTGTGGATTTTGTAGGTCACCCGGATTTCAGACGAATTCTTTGTCCATACGACTGGGATGGGCATCCACTTCGAAAAGATTATGTCGTTCAAGAAAAATATCTCGATATGGTGGTTAATCCTCCAGAAAAAAATAATACTGCTGACCAAATGTTTGGGAAGCACTTAAAAGAAGAATTAGGCGATCCAAAACGCGTATCGAGTAGTTGGAAAGACCGCACTGCTGGAACAGATACTGAAGAAGCAAAGGATGGTGAATAATGTCAACTCACAATGAAAATGCTGATAAAATTATTCTAGGTGACCAAGAAGTTTTAAAGTCTGAGCTCCTTACTTTAAACATGGGACCTCAACACCCTGCCACTCACGGTGTTCTTCGCGTAGAAATCAAAACTGATTCTGAAATCGTCGTAGATGCTATTCCACATCTTGGATACCTTCACCGTTGTTTTGAAAAACACGCCGAGAATCTAGATTATAGGGGAATCATTCCTTTCGTTGACCGCATGGACTATCTTGCGGCAATGAGCATGGAATGGGGATATGCCTTAACTGTTGAAAAAATGCTTGGAACTGAAGTTCCAAAACGTGCTGAGTATATTCGAGTTCTGGTAGCTGAGCTTCAAAGAATTGCTTCACATTTAGTTTTCTTTGGAACATACGGTATCGATCTTGGTGCCTTCACCGTTTTTCTTTATTGTTTTGAAGACCGCGAAGAAATCTTGCGTTTATTTGAAGAGCTCTCTGGAGCTCGCATGCTTTACAATTATGTTTGGATTGGCGGAGTTTGGAATGACATCACAGATGATCAACTAGCACGAGTTAAAAAATTCTGCGATCGATTTGAAGTCGAACTCAAAAAATACCACGCGCTTGTCGGCGAAAATAAAATATTCATTGGCAGAACAGCTAATGTTGGTGTGATCACTGAAGAAGTTGCTTTTGACTTCGGAGCAACAGGGCCGGTATTACGTGGTTCTGGAGTGAAATGGGATTTAAGAAAAAATCGTCCATACGGTATCTACGATAAATTTGATTTCGACATCCCAGTTGGTGTTGGAGAAAAAGGTACAGTTGGAGACTGTTGGGATCGCTACCACGTCCGCGTTCTAGAGATGTTCGAGTCGATTAAAATCGTTCGTCAAGTTCTAGAAGGAATTGAAGAAGGGCCTGTTATCGGAAAAGTTCCAAAAATTATCAAAGTTCCGGCCGGTGAAATTTACATGAGAACTGAGTGTCCACGTGGAGAACTTGGTTACCATTTAATTTCAGATGGTGGAAAAACGCCGTACAGATTAAAAGTAAAGTCTTCATGCTTTACTCATGTTTCAATGCTGCCTGCAATTGCTCCAGGGCTTATGATTGCTGACATGGTAGCGTCGATCGGAAGTATTGATATCGTTCTCGGCGAAGTCGATAGATAGTAGTAGGGCAGACAACAATAAATTTTAGGATAAATATGGAAACGATTCACCTTAAAAAAAATATAGAACCAGATCTGACATTTACCCAATGGTTTAAAAACGTTTACGATGCTGTTAGAACAACAATTATAGGTTTGGGAATTACCTCCAAGTATGTTTGGGCCCGCGATATCGTAACGATTGAATACCCAGAAGTTAGAGAAGAGCTTCCTGCAAACTCACGCTCTCGTCTTTATAACGATGCTGAGAACTGTATCTCATGCCTTCAATGTGCAGTCGCTTGTCCAGTAGACTGTATCTATATTACTGCTGTTAAACGACCGACAGATGCTGCAAAAATTAAAACCAAAGATGGAACACCAATTCGTCTTGATTTAAAACAATACACCATCGATACAACTCTTTGCTGTTACTGTGGACTTTGTACAACTGTATGCCCGACAGAGTGTTTAACTCACACTACTGATTACGAATTTGCTTCATACACATTGGCCTCAATGAAATATGATTACTTGGCACCTGATATCCGTGCGTGGCGAACACGTATTGTTAAATCTTAATTTAAAAAATTTACTTCATAAAAAAGCCCCTCCGAAAGAGGGGCTTTTTTATATTGGCGAGCAATGAAAGATAAAAATACAGACAACAAAAAAAATTATAAAGAAGTTCTTTTTTATTTTCTGCGCCTAGGCTCTCTAGGCTTTGGTGGCCCACTTGCAGTAGTAGGCTCTATCCAAAAAGACCTGGTGGAAAACAGAAAATGGATGGAAGTAGAAGATTTCAACGCTGTATTCTCTCTTATTAAGGCCATGCCCGGCCCAGTTGCCTTTCAGACCGCTGTCTTTATGGGCAGAGTGCGAGCTGGTTTTTTTGGTGGTGCCTTGGCAGCTTTTGGTCTTGTAACTCCTGCCTTCTGTCTAATGATTTTATTTTCTCTCTTTTTTAAATCGATGAGCGAGATCGAAGGGACGTCTTCAGTCCTTGTCGGAATGCAGGTGGCCGCCCTCGGAGTCATTCTTGGAAGTTTGAAAGGTCTTGTTAAAAATAATATGAAAGACTTTTTCTTTTGGGTCTTAGTATTTGTCTCCGGTGCCATAAATTTTTATCATCCATCAATCGAGCCCATAATCATTATCGGATTCGGTTTGATGATTGTTGCTTTTAAACAGTGGCAGAGAAATCCAACATCACATTTGACTCTCTTTAGTCTTGCGGCCCCAGCTACAATATTCTCAAGCACAATTCGCGATTTAGCGTTAGTTTGTTTTAAGGCCGGCGCCCTTGTTTTTGGAACTGGGCTGGCAATAGTCCCAATGCTCCAGCACGATGTGGTTGTAAAATATAAATGGCTTTCTCAAAGTGAATTTTTAGATGCACTGGCCTTTGGTCAAATGACTCCAGGTCCGGTGGTGATTACCGCAACTTATATTGGTCATAAATTAGCTGGAATGCCAGGTGCTATTATTGCGACGGCAGCAATTTTTGCAGCGGCATTTTTTCATATGTCGACTTGGTTTCCATTAGTCGTCAGCCGATTGCGCGGACAAAAATGGATTAATGATTTTGTTTTTGGGGCAGTCGCGGCGGTGGTTGGACCAATTATTGTTACAGTTTTGAAGATGGGTTATGAAGTTCCATTCAATATTTTTCTCATGATTATGGCCATCGTTGTTTTTGTTCTAACTTTTATGAACAAAGTTCCGCTATGGCTCTTAATTCCGCTGGGTGGAATTCTGAATTTAATTGTATTGAAATTATTTTAGAAAATAAGTCTGTTGTTAGCGCTGCAAACTTAGTTTTTGGGTTTTCTAGCAAACAAAAATTTCATTTGGTTAAGCCATTCAGTCCAAAGCCCTTCATTTTCATATACTTTTGAAACCACTATTGTGTCGGCAAACATATCATGGAGAGTTTGTTTTCGATCATTAAAAAGCGCAATCAAATATCCAATTCCTAAAGTAAGACCAGAAATCCAAGAAGCAAAATAGCGAATATAAGCGTCTTTTAAAGAAAGCTTGTCTCCATTACTGCGACAAACTGAAATTTCTGCCAGGTATTTCCCTGGAGTGGCCCGAACATTTGAAGATTCAAAAATTGGTTTATAAAAAAAATGTAAAATAAAAGCGAAAGGAAATAGAATGACTGTTCTGAGGCAAAGAGTACTAATGGCCGAAAGAATAATTCCATCAATAATCGCAGCAGCAGCTCTTCTCCATAGACTTGAATAAACCATTTTTTCTCCTATTGCTTAGAGAGCGTAATAAAAGTCACACTCAAAAAAGCAAAAAATATTCCTATAACCTTCATTATATTTAAACTTATATCTTCTACCATCATATCCCAAACGATACTGGTAACCATCTGAGCAGCGATCAGACCAACTGTTACTTTTACAGCTCCCAATTTTGCGATGGCAAAGGGAATTCCTGCAATAATAAGAAATCCTAAAATGGGTGGAAAAATATACCACCACTTATAAGTAGTGATAGGAGCTTTCATTTGAAAAAAATCCGGAAATAAATCTGAAAAATATTTCACGAAAAAATAAAAACCAATGCAAATAATTACACTTCCAATATTGGTAATGAGAGTTGCTTGGGCCACACCAATGGTCGTAGCAATCTGGCGATTGATTGCTCCTTGAAGAATTCCAAAACAGCCAATAAAAAGAGGAAGTAGTATTGTCCAGTTCATTATATTCCTTTATTTTTAAAATCAATGAGAAAGCCTTTAAGATAATCACCTTCATGAAATCCTTTAAGTGGAAGGCAATCTTCACTTAACTTAAATCTCTTTCCGATATTGATCTTATTGGCAAATTCAGTAGTCGCAATAATCAGACTCAATTTTTCTTCAAACTTGTTCCAACTAATTGTATGTGTATTTAGAAAAACAAACAGCGAGCCATTCGTTGCAAGCAGTTTAAGCATTAATGGCAATAATTTTTCATAAGATTTTAGTGCACTGCTGGTTGTGGAACCATCACTAGAAGCACTGGGAGGATCGCAGATAATTGCTTCAAATTTAATCTGTTCACTGATTAATTTCTCCATCGCTTTTTCTGAAGGCATACACAGTGAGGAGTGAAGTTCAGGATTGAGGTCAGGGTTAAGAGCTATATTTTCTTCGAGCCAATTTAAATATTTTGAAGAGAGATCCACGGAGACAATGTTTTTTGCACCAAGCTTCAAAGTGTAAAGAGAGAAAGCTCCCGTATAGCTAAACAAATTCAGCAAGGATTGACTCTTTTCCAGGTAAGATCGCATTTGATTCCTGATGGCACTCATATCTGTATAAATACCAAAGTCATAATTTTCATTCAGGCGTATTTGGTAATTAATTCCAAATTCTTTTAAAACAAAATCCGCATGAGTTTTTCCATTCATTGATCGAATAGATTTTGACTGATTAAAGTTTCTTTCTTGAATCCAGATATCTTCAAGTACAAAATCAGGAAAAAGATTTTTGATTTGAGCTTGTAAAACTTCCAGTAAATCCAATTCCACCTTTTTCCAAAAGAGTGCGTAGTACTGAATGAGTATTTGGTTTTTGAGTTTCAAAACTAAAAGCCCTGGGAGGAAGTCGCTTTCAGCATTAATTAAATAATAATTATCTCTCTCGCTTGAGAGGTTTGCCTTGATTCTTCGCTCAATTGAATTTTTAATTCGTATTTCTAATTCGGCCTTAAAATCGGGAGTTGTTTTCCAGTCTTCTGGATTTAAACTCCAAAGTCTTGCCTTCACATTTTTATGGAGAGGGTCATTGATAAGAAGAGCGATCTCTTGACGATTTTTTTCATCGACACCGATTAAGAAAAAATCATTTTTCGGGAAACGTGCAGTATAAGTGTCTTCGGTAATCCATGGATGACCAAGCTTCAAATATTTGCACGACGCTGGATGGAGATTTACCTTGGATATCTTAGTTGTCATTGAAAGGTTTTAGAATATGAAGTTCATCGATCGTATCTTCCAACAATATTAAAAGTGCATTGGTAATTTTAAATGGATCACTAAATTCCATAATATTAAATTCGCGCAGTCTTAATTTAAAATCTTCTGGAATTGCCATATAGGGATTTAAGTCGGTGCAAATTTCACCAAGCTTTTTAATACGATCCTCAAGATAAAGAATTTTTTCGTCATTTTGAATGAAGCCAGGATTGGAACCCTGATCATTTATAATTTTGTTTTGCATGGGCCTATAATTTCAAAATTGCAAAGTGTAGTCAACTAGCATTTAGTTTTTGGCGTTAATCTTGCTCTCAATTTCATCTTTTATGAGGAATCTATGACCATATTTTGTTTTTCACTATTTTCTTATGCACTATTGCTTTTCACCATTGCAAATCTTCCCGAAAAAAGCTGGGATTATTTACTAAAATTTAACTCATTATGGTTGACAACACTTAACCGCACAAAAAAAGATTTACCACTTATTGGTGAGATTGAATGTGGCCGGGAGCTTTTAATTGCTTTTACGGATTGTGAGGCCAAGATCTCTTTAGGTATTAAAATTCTTCCAAGTTTTTTACCACGGTACAAATTTTATACCAATTTACTTGAACAATTGTTTGAAACACACCGACGTCTTGGAATTGGTATTAAAAAATTTATTCCTGAAATTCGCTCGGGGCTTATCCGCGATCTGCAATTTGAAAAAAAAGTTTTAGATGAAATAATTGGTGGATTATTACAATTTTTAGTGATTGCCACCACCACTTGGAGTTTTGTTTTTCTTTCTGCATCCTTAGTTCAAATTCCTCTTTCTAAAAGTACAATCTTTTTCATGCTGGCCTTGCAACTAGGCGGTGTAGTGGTCTTTTTTCAATTGGTAAAAATAGTTAAAAGCAAAACCTTCTTGAAATTCAGCAAGGCCATTGAAGAGCTCTATTTGTTTAGTACTTTGCTCGAAATTGGGCTTCCTCTTAATGAAATTCTCTTGCGTTCAGGGATATTGCAAGGAAATCTGATCAATTTTAAAATTTTTGAAAATCTCTCTGACCGCATAAAAAAGTTGATCGCTCGGTTGAAAGAGACCGGATTGACTCCCCGGGATGAGACGCAGGAGATTATCCGCGAAATTTGGCACTTGCAGGAGGAAAATTTTCAAAAATTTACCAAGATTGTGCAGGTTTTAAAATTTAGTATTTTAGTCTTCTTCTTTTTACCCGCTTACTTCCTCTATCTCTATTCAATTTTCAAATTTTTCATGGAACAATAACGAGTTTTTAGGTAGTTTATAGACCTCAACAATACAATAGTCTGCTTTGGCCCCTGCCTCTCGCAGACATACATCCCATCCTGGGAATAAAAAAGGAAAATGCATGTCTTATGTAAATGACAAACAAATTATCTATTCCATGAATAAGGTCGGAAAAGTCTATAAGCAAAAGCACGTCTTAAAAGACATCAGACTTTCTTATTACTACGGTGCCAAGATTGGTGTCCTTGGACTCAATGGATCTGGTAAATCGACATTATTAAAAATTATGGCAGGCATAGATAAAGACTATCTAGGTGAAACAACTATTTCGAAAAATTATACAGTTGGATATCTTGAACAGGATCCGCAACTTGATCCAGAAAAAACTGTTCGCGAAATCGTGCAAGAAGGAGCTCAGCAAGTTGTTGATCTGCTGGCCGAATTTGATGAAGTGAATAATAAATTCGGTGAAACTTTATCAGATGCTGAAATGGAAAAACTTTATGCCAGACAATCAGATCTTCAAGATAAACTTGACGCCTGCAATGCTTGGGATCTAGATTCACGTTTAGAACTTGCGATGGACTCACTTAATTGTCCACCAGCTGATCAGAAATGTGGAGTCCTCTCAGGTGGAGAAAAACGCCGGGTTGCTCTTTGCAGACTTCTCCTTCAGGAACCAGACATTCTCTTATTAGATGAGCCTACCAATCATCTCGATGCTGAAACAGTCTGGTGGTTAGAGCGTCACTTAAAAGATTATAAGGGAACAATCATTGCTGTTACCCATGATAGATACTTTTTAGATAGTGTTGCCGGTTGGATTTTAGAACTAGACCGCGGACAAGGAATTCCTTATGAAGGAAATTACTCTGGATGGTTAGAACAAAAATCAAATCGTCTAGCGACAGAAGAGAAACAAGAATCAAAGCGCCAGAAAGCAATGAAAGAAGAATTGGAGTGGATTAGATCGGCCCCCAAAGCTCGTCAGGCCAAATCTAAAGCGCGTATTAATGACTATGAAAAGCGACTTCAAGTTCAATCTGAAACAAGAAATGAAACCAACGAGCTCTTCATTCCATCAGGGCCACGTTTAGGTCAACAGGTTATTGAGTTTGAAGGAGTTTCTAAGGCCTATGGCGATAGACTTTTATATGAAGGATTGAATTTCAAACTACCTCCTGGAGGAATCGTTGGAGTTATTGGACCAAACGGAGCTGGTAAGACAACGCTTTTTAGAATGATTTCCGGAAAAGAGAAACCAACAACTGGAACGATCAAAATTGGTGACTCCGTTAAATTAGCTTACGTTGACCAAGACCGTGCACTCGATCCGGAAAAAACGGTTATCGAATGCATTTCTGGTGGACTTGATATTATGAAACTTGGTGGAAAAGAGGTTAATGCCCGCGCTTTTATTTCACGCTTTAATTTTTCAGGTGAAGACCAAAATAAAAGAATTAAAGAAATCTCTGGTGGAGAAAAAAATAGAGTGCATTTGGCAGCAGTACTAAAAGAAGAAGGAAACGTTCTCCTATTGGATGAGCCTACCAACGACTTAGATGTAAACACCCTGAGAGCTTTGGAAGAGGCCCTAATGGAATACGCTGGATGTGCGGTGGTTATTTCCCATGATCGATTTTTCCTGGATAGAATTGCCACTCATATGATTGCATTCGAAGGCGATCAAGTTGTATTCTTCGATGGAAATTTTTCTGATTATGAAGAAGATAAAAAACGTCGCTTAGGCGATAAAGCTCTTACACCAAGCAAGACTAGTCATAAAAAACTTACGAGAGGATAGCTTATATAATTTTTGAGGAGGACTACAATGGAGAATAAATGGGTCGTTTCTAAATTTGGTGGAAGTAGTGTAAAAGACGCAGCAGCGATGCTTAGATGTTCCCAGATAATTGAAAATAATCCGTTAATTAAAATTGTAGTCATCTCAGCTACTCAAAATACTACCAATCAATTAGAGTTCATTGCTCGTGCTGCCCAAATGGGGGACGAGAACACGATGAATAATGTTACGACAGAATTAATCAATAAACATGTCAAAATCGCCACTGAACTCTTCACTAGTCCAGTGGTATTGACTGAATTAGAAGCGCTTTGCGGAGAGCTTAAGGCACTAGGCTTAACCATTTTGGAAGAGCGCTCATTCACCCCCAAAATGATGGATGAGCTTTACAGTCTAGGTGAGAGAATGTCCTCACTTCTGATGTCAGATTTACTTCGTTTGCGACTTCCTAACAAAAATATTAATTTCCTTGATGCTCGGCATATTATTAAAACTAATTCAGAGTTTCAGAGGGCCGAACCTCAAGTTGATTTAATTCTTAAAAATGCCAAGTCCGAAATTTATCCCTACCTCAATGAAGACACTATCTTTGTTACTCAAGGTTTTATTGGTGCAGACCTTTTAGGAAATACCACTACCTTGGGACGTGAGGGATCAGATTATTCAGCTGCTCTTTTCGGTGAAGTGATCAATGCGTCTCTTGTTGAGATCTGGACCGATGTTTCCGGTGTCGCAAGTTCAGATCCTCGCGATGTTCCAGACGTTAAATTTATCAAAGAACTCTCATACGATGAAGCCACTGCTCTTGCCACGCTTGGAGCGAAAGTTCTTTTTCCAACCACACTACTGCCAACCAAAAGAAAAAATATTCCCGTCTTTGTAGGATCAAGCTTAGCTCCCGAGGAGGGAGGTACACTCATCACCAAAAAACAAAATGCTGGATTTAGTCTTAAAGCTGTAAGCCAATTAGTTAAACCCGATGGGGTTCTCGTCTCATTTATCGGAACACACCTTGACGAAAAAGAAGACCTTGCCGAAATCTTGCATAAAGATTTAGGCGAAAATGCTTTTGAATTTTCCGACCTCACCGCCGTTTCAATCAGCTTTAAAGTAATATCTCCTAAGATGGATAAAATTGAATCGTTGAAACGAGCTCATGATGTCTTGGCAAAATTTTTTAATTAATTATTTTGATAAACAATTTCATAGAAAGGTGTTTCACCCTCCGAGCCAATGACTCGGCAGATTTCGAATATGCTTTTATTCTCCATATGAATAACATAATCGATATTTTTACAAGCAAGCTTGGTAATTAAACTAAAGTCGATTTCCTTATTTTCAGAATAAAGAGAAAATAAAAGAGCAATTCGAGACAGGGCGTCCACACCAGAATTGGCGTGAATAGTGCTCATTAATCCCTTGTGACCTGTGTTCATCGCCAACATAAAGGGTACTACTTCATTAGAGCGCATTTCACCCACAATTAAGCGGTCAGGGCTCATGCGTAGAGCGTAGGCGCAGTAATCCTTTAGAGATTTTTTAGACAAATCGTCTTGGGATAAAAAGGATGTCTGGTGAGGGGAAAAAGTCAGGATTTCATGAGTGTCTTCTAATACTACGACGTGTTCTTCCGGCGAAATCTCACTTAATAGGGCGCGTAAAAAAGTTGTTTTACCTGAGCCGGTGCTTCCCGAAATTAAAATATTCTTTTTGTCTTTAATGAGGCCGACTAAAAATTCTACAGTTGTTTGTTTTTCATTGAAAAGTGTTAGTGTGGGATTAATTTTTTGAAGTGAACGCAGAAATATCTTAGACTTGCGATTGGCCGAAGTAGAGTGATGAATCAGGGTAATACGAAATTCATGGTTGCCTATCTCCGTCGAAAAACTAGCAAAGGGGATGGAGAAATTCCAGGCAATATTATTTTTCAATGCAAAAATTTCAAAACTCAATTGGTAGTCATCCGCTGTGAGATTTACGATCTCTATAATTTCTTTTTTGTCAGAGAAAATTTTTTGGGCCTCAGTATTCGAATGAAATATGATTTCATTAAAGGGCTCAGTGTCCAGAATATTTGTGATAAAAAGCTGGTGATGAATAGTCTTAAACCACACTTCAAGAAAATGGACTTCATGAGGTGAAAACTTCGTAATTCCGAGCTCACACAATGTCGATTGCAAGACGGACTTAAAATCCAGCATCAAGTCCTTTGCACTCATCTTTCGGTAGTGAACTTTAAAGAGCTCAAGAACTTCGATCTGGTAATTTTGTAAGAGTCTATCATTCATCATTTTCACTAACCTCGATTATGCCGGTAATGGTTTTAAAATTGCTTTGCAGGCTTTTAGACTTAAATAGTTCTCCCAATAACGGAATAGCGTTTAAAAAAGGCATCTGGTCAGTAGCTTTTCCTTCTGTTTTTAGACTGATTTGAAAAATCTTTACCGCCGTTTTTAAGGGAAGAATAACTGAAGATTTTTCTTTATTCCCGCCTATACTAGTCACGCCATTGGTATCATTAGAAGGTTGAGTAAGTTCTGTTTCGTAGTTAATTTTGATTTTCTCACCGTAATTTTCCAAAAGAATTTTTATTTTTAATCCTGCAAATTTCCAGTCAGTGCTTTGAATATTATTTGCATTTATATTCTTAAAAGGAATGTCTGCCCCAATTTGCATTTCGGCAGGAGTGAGAGGACGAATTAAACTTTGTGGCTCGGCCAGAGTACTCATTCTCACTTTTTTTTGGGCGAGCAGGACCTGATTCTTCTTAACAATATTTTCAAGAGGAATCGTGAGAAAATCACCCAAACTCCCGCTGACTTGTTCAAGACCCAAGCGCAAGTCTTCTCCGTCAAGTTGCTCTAGTTGAATCAATTTTATTTTGATGGAGTAATTTTTTTTAAATTGTTGATTATTTTTCTGAACTAAATTAATTTTGTATTTTTCCGTTAAGAATTTTTTTAAGAACTCACTGGGTCCTTCATTCTCTGGATAAAAACAGGAAATCTCAGAAAAATCAGCGCTACAGTTGATCGTTTCCTTATAATCTTCAAAGAATGCAGTATAGACGCCGGCAAAAATTTTATTTTTTAATTCTGAGTTCAAGTGAACTTCGTCCAGAATGACCTCTTTATTTTGTTCTAGAATTTTTTTATAATCTAAGTATTGCGAGTAATTTTTAAGAACACCTGTAATCCGTATATGGGGAATAAGGATTTGAGAGTCTAGCCCAAGATGAGTGGTTGTTTCGGCTAGGTGCAGAAATTTTGCCTCTTGAATTTTTGAAATGACAAAAATTTGGTAGGTTTCAGAGGTCTTGTCCTTATTCCAGACCAGAATTTCTGAATGTCCAAGCTGATTTCCTCGTACCAGTAGTTTTTTACTCTTTTCATTGAGCCGATAAGTGATAACCTGTCGGTTGCCAATATTGAATTTCTCCATGGCCATAAGGGCAATCTCGGTAGACTGGCCTCGGGCCAGGATAATATCGTGGCTGATCGTTTCTGCGTTAATTGCCATTGGAAGAAATAGGAAACAAGTGCCTGTGATCGCAACTATTCCTTTGACACATGGGCTTTTGATAGGTAGAAAATAGGGCTTAAAGTTGTTATAAAGCGAAACGTTGTATCTATATCTAGAGAGGAGTTGTCGAATGGTTTCAAGAACATGTGTTACTACAAACAAAAGATTAAGAAAGAAAAAAAATGCTGGAGCTAAGAGAAAAGCTGCTAATAGAAATAAAGGCACTACTCCTAAGTTCGCTGTCCACGCTGCAAAATAGTTTCTAACGAAATTGTTAATATAAATGCCGTCTTTTTTAAGACGGCTTTTTATTTTGTGCTCCATCATTCTGCTACTCCCTGTTTATCCGTCTGATTTAAAAATACCCCCAAGGAATTCCGAACGATAAACTGATTCATTTTTTTTATGAGTAATTCTCCATTTGCCTCTAGGCATAGATGGATAATGGCCTCAGATTTTATTTCACAAGCTTGGCTGGTATTTTTGAGAGTGATGAGCTCACGAGGTAGATGAAATTTTTTAATAAGAATTGATTTTAAAAGTTCTCCTTCAGAAATGGTGGCAAGATTTTCAATCAACACTACTTCACGGGCAAATAATTTTGGGCAAATAAAAATCAGGTAGCAACAAATTAAACTTTTAAAGATTGATTTCATACTTAGACACTCGCTTGTTCATTGGTTTTTTAGATTTCTCTGGAAGCTTTAATTCAGGAATAGCTACCATCGTGTCTAGGCCATCAACACCAATGTTTGAGATTTCTGCTTCAGGTATTTCTATTTTGAAACGAGGGGAACTCTCTTGGTCTTTGATTGAGGATGGAAGCATTTCATGCAAGTAGGCCCTGGTGATGACAATTTTTTTAGACTTATTCATAAGTGTCACCGGTGTCTCTGGGCCAGTTGGATCGATATCGATTAAAACAGTTAATGGAACCACAATCATTTTGAAATGGGGATGGAGAGTTTTGGCGATGGTTTTGGCCTTTGGCACAGGAGTTTCACTTGGACCAAATGAGAGGCATAAAACGGCGACTAAAATATTGGTTGAAACTATCGCCACTGCAAATTTGAGTTTTTCTTTTTTCTTTGAGTCTCCATTTTTTTTAATCTCTTCATAGATTGTTCCATTCATTCTTAAAGTCCTTTTGTAGTTTTAGGTGTTGGCCCATATAGCTTCTGTGGATTTGAAAAAATCCTCCTAGGATGATGGTGATGACGAGGGTCCAGAGAAGCATTTCAAGCTCGACAAACCCGCTATCTGAATTTCGCTGGAGGTATAAGTTGTGTTGGGAATAAAAGCGTCTTCCATTTGAAATTCGCTTTTTAAACAGAAGGATTTTTTTAAACGAATTCCGGTTGGCCATTTGTAATAGAGATAGGACCATTTTTTTTGCCTTATAATACTTGTTTCATCTGGGTTGGTGATCAGCGCTAAGTTGGCCTGGATTTTAAAGGGAGTATTTTTTAAATAAGAATAGGTTTCTGGCAATTGACAATATTTATTGATGGCCAATTTTTTCAGGTAATAAAAATGGCGTATATTGCGGGCGATAGTGAGCGCCTTAAAGACTTCTATCGCTTCTGCAGTGGCAACCCCCGAGCCTTGTGCCGCAAAGGCCGCAGTCAGTGCCCAATTGAAAATGGCCATTTCGGTGATGTATTTTTCTGTTTGGCGGTTCAGGTAATGAAAGCATAAATAGCTATCTTTCCGGTAGATTGCCTCTCGGTATTCGATTTTCATTTTAGCGATGAAAAAGAGGAGCAATAAAGACAAAATGGTGGTGAGGACTGCGGCCGTTAGAGAAATATTTCCTTTTTCGTCATTATCAGGTGATTTAAGAAGGCCTCTGGTTTGATCAACGAACTGGGCTTCGATTTTTCCCAAGGCCTTATCAGATTGGATAAAAATATCGGCCGTTTTCACGACCGATAAGATGACAAGACTAATGGCCAATAGGTAGTTCAGGATTATCATTTAGCCTACGTTTTAAGGTTATTAACGATTGAATGTTGCATATCTTCGATACGTTTTTTTACGACATCCCCGAAGCCCTTAACTGCCGTGATGCAAACTATGCCTACTAGGCTGGAGATGATTACGTACTCCATGACTCCTTGGCCTTTTTGGTCGACTAGTCTTTTTTTAAAAAAATTCATTTATCCCCTCCTGTTTTAGATTGTTCTCCTCGATAATTGCATATGAGGGGCCAGTTTTTGTGGAGCTGAAAGGGGCCAAAAATGATTAGTTGAGAAAAATAAGTGGTTTTCTAATTGAACCGAGGTAAAAAGTTGATTGCACGAACTAAGCATTGCTATTAAAATTTGTGTATGGATTCAAAAACTAAATTATATGTCTTTGCAAAAAAAGAAGTCGGCCTCATTTTTATTTTCATGATCTTGATAGCGATTACCTCGTTTGTCTTGGGCGTGAAGATTGGAAAAAATTATTCTCTTGAAATGGCGGGAGTCACGAAGGGAGACGAAAAGAAGGTGGTGGAACTGCTTTCTAAAAAAGAAGAGGATCTAGAGTCCATTAAAAAGAATGCCGAAGCTCATAGCGTTGAGAGCAGCGATATCGAACATAAATTGCAAGAAAAAATTTCTGCGGAGTTCGGGGCCGATGCCAAAGGAAGTCATGAGACCGCACAACCGGCCCATACTACCAATATGTCGACTGAGAAAACATCTCACGAAAGCAATAAAAGCTCCGATGGATTGAGTGGCAAATTCACTATCCAATTGGGTAGTCATCGCACTTTAAAAGAAGCTGAAGATTTTGCAGAGGGTTTTAAGGCCCGTGGGTATGACACCATCATTAATCAAATTGAGATCAAAGGAAAAGGGACTTGGTACCGAGTCAGTCTTGGCGCCTTTCCAAATATGGAGGAAGCTAAATCATATATCAATAAAGAGAAGACTCTTTTTATTGGTCAAGATTATGCGATAGTGAAAATGCCATGAATCTACCTAAAAATATTTTTGGATTTTATTGCCTGATTATGGCCGGTGGAAAGGGGACTCGTTTTTGGCCAGAGTCTACTCAGGCTAAACCTAAGCAGTATTTAAATCTGATCAGTACCAAAACTCTCTTAGAAGAGACCCTTGACCGCTTTGATTCATTAATTGAAAAAGACCATCGTTTTATTATTACCGTTAAAGAGCAGGAGGTTCTTTGTGTAGAAAGTTCTTTCGGTAAAATTGCAGATGACGGAATTATTTTTGAGCCCTCTGGAAGAAATACGGGACCGTGTATCCTGATGTCTATTGCGGCCCTTTTAGATAGAGGCGTGTGCCCTGATGATGTAATTGCGATCGTTCCTTCTGACCATGTTATTTTAAACTGTAAGGGTTTTCACGAAACGATGAAAAGAGCTGCGGACTTCTCGGTACACAATCAAAATATCGTCACTATCGGAATCACTCCGAATTTTCCTCACACCGGTTTTGGATATATTGAAAAAGGTGAGATGGTTGAAGGGGAAGGCTTCAAGGTTTCGCGTTTTAAAGAAAAACCTCATTTTGAATTAGCAAAAGAATATATTAGAAGCGGAGACTATCTGTGGAACGCCGGTATGTTTGTGGCACCGATAAAAATTCTTCTAGAAGAATTTAAAACACATGCTCCAAATATGTATGAGCACTTTGCAGAGTTGCAACAAGTTATCAATGATCCTCAGAAATTAAAAGTCGTTTACGAAAAGATGCCTTCGGATTCAATCGATTATTGTATAATGGAAAAATCTAAAAAAGTTTCTGTTGTGCCTGCCACTTTTGACTGGAATGATATGGGCTCGTGGGATGCGCTGACTTCGGTCATTGAAGAAACTCATGGGAATACTCTAGTGAAGTCGGATGGTGCTTTCTTTTTAAACTCTGCAGACAATGTAGTCTTTGCACCAAATAAATTCGTGGCCTTAATCAATATGGATAAACATATTGTGGTGGTAAACGATAAAGTTGTTTTAGTGGCCCCTGTTGCAGACTCTCAAGAAATCAAAAAAGTCGTTGAGCATTTAAGGGTTACTAGACCGGATCTAATATAGCTGTCAATATGCTGAAGAAGCACAAGCTAACATTTGCGATTCTGTTATTTTTTTTTGCCAATATTGCATTTGGAAGCACCGTTGAGTTGGGTGCATGCATTCACGATCCCAATGCAGATCTCCTTCAAAATAAATGGAAACATTATCTAGAAGTGAAAAAAAAGCGCGCTCATATCAATACAGCATTAATAGTTCAGACCATCAGGATGGATCAAGAGACACTTAAATTATTGCAGGCCATTTCAGAAGTAGAAAATTTAATGGTGGTCCTGGATGAGTTAGAAAATAATTATCTCAGAAAAGCTTTTGTCGACCTTAGATTTAACGACATGATTTCTCACCCTGATTTTTTAGCAAAGCTTGCCAAAAAAGAAGTGGAAGCAGAAATACATTCTTCCGAATTAAAATTTCGTAATGATCCCCATTTTTATGAATTATTGGATCTAATTCGAGCGGAAACGACTAGAGCTGAAGTCATGCAGGCGCTGGAATTATTTCGGACCTATGATTTGGGAGTGCTAGAAAAAGAATACCGCAAAAGTGCGAAGTCAGCACTTCGCTTGATTCGCAAAAAAGGGGCCAGTCTTCTGGCCGTTCGCACTTGGCTGACTGATCCTCCTTATTTAAAAAATGTACCTCTTCCTTCAGTGAAGCTTGGACCGTTTGCTGTTCGCTATCGAACACTGCTAACTAAATCGATAGGATTATTCGCTCAAGATCGAGTGATTACAATTGATGAAGCGAAAACCAGATTTCCGCGAATCAAACAGACTGAAGTTGATGAAATGAATAATCTAGAAGCACCGACTGAGACCAATTCCTTTGATGATCATATTGCCAATATCAAGACAAATTCTCGTGAGCTTAGTGCCATGGAAGGTGTTGCGCGTACTCTTTGGGGAGAGGCGAGTAGTTGTCAGCTTCAAGGTCTGCCGCAATTTGAAGCAATCGGAAGAATTATTGCCGATAGAAGCTTGGCGGTAGCAAGAGCGCAGAGTGAACAGTCTCAGTTTGAGAGAAAAAGTTCAGTTGTGAGAGAAGAAAATTGGACTACTTTTTTGAAAAATTGGGTGGGCATATCTCGTCCTGCTCCTGGATTAAAAAATAAACCGATTAATCATTTGCGAGGATTGAGTGATTTTGGGCGGAAAGAAAAAAGTGAATTGTTGCCTTCTGCTCAAGTGATTTCTAAAAAAGGTCAGTTCTCTGTTTGGAATTCTTTTTCGAGTAAGAAATTTCATACGGGTCAGTTTCATCCCAATATTCCTGATGCTGTTTATGAAATTCAAGGCCCGCAAGCTGAGAATGATGATAAGGCATTAGTGCGAATTTTGTGTCCGCAGTTTCAGACTGATAAGCAGAGGGAGCTGTGGAGGCAGGCCGAGGTGTTGGCGGAAGAGATTGTATTGAGACCGGAGAGTGTGGGGAAGCGGATTACGTGGCCGGTGAGTGGTGAAATTCTTTTTTATACTCATGAGGCGGGATTGCCTTTTGCCAAAGAGATCAAGGTTCCTTATTTGTTGGTTGATAATGGGAAGCGAATGCTTAGAGGGCGTGGGCGTGGGGCCTGTAATCAATTTAGGTTGTTTGTGCCGAAGAATAAGAATCAGTATTGAGTGGAAGATTATTTTAAATCGACATCACTCGTTTTTACAATCCATCCAGTTTGTTTATTGTTTACATAAACATTAATGACCAAATGATCCTTTACAAAGAGCACTCTTAAAACTTTTACATGATCGGTGGGATTAATAATTCCAATTTTACTGCTGCTTAAGGCATCGCTGTTTTGATAAAGATCAATTGAGTTTTTTGTAATGAAGACAAGCTTTTGATCTCGATAACTATCGTATAAATAAACAAGGCCAGCAACTAGCCAGACAAAGATCAAAAAAGCGAATCCATAATTAAATGCTTTTAAAATATGTTTGTTGTTTTTTAAGCTGATGATTACCATGATAAAATATCAGTCTTACGAGTTTTTCTTACCGGCCTTTAATTCCTTATTCATTTTTTGAACTTGAAGCGTTTGGTTAGCTCTAAAATTTTCAATCTTTAGACCCAAAGTAGTGTCTTCGATTGAAAGTATTTGAATGGCCAGAAGGGCCGCATTGGCAGCGTTTCCAATCGCCACTGTGGCCACTGGAATGCCTTTAGGCATTTGAACGATTGAAAGCAAGCTATCTACTCCTTGGAGAGTTTTAGAAAGAATTGGAACACCGATAACTGGCAAAGTTGTATAGGCGGCGGTCATGCCTGGAAGGTGAGCGGCACCACCAGCTCCGGCGATAATTATTTTTATTCCGTTGTCGCGAGCAAGAAGTGCGAAGTCGCGCATCTCATCTGGGGTTCTATGGGCCGAGAGGATTTGATGCTCATAAGGAATATGAAAAGCCTCGAGTACATCAGTGGCTTCTTTCATTGTCGGCCAGTCAGAGAGGCTTCCCATGATAACAGCGACTATTGGTTTAGACTTAACTTTTATTTGTTTTGGTAAAGATTTTTTGGTGATTTTTTTTGAAATTTTTTTCATAAACTGTATTCCGATTTAAGTTTTTCTAAAATTTTCTGCATTTCTTTTTGGTTGTTACCTAAAAGTGTAAAGTGCCCCATCTTTCTTCCGACCTTCGATAACTTTTTACCATAGAGATGGAGATGACCATCGGAAACTTTTAAAAAATCACTGGCATTTTTTAATTCAGCAGGAGCATTTTGGGTTCCGAGTAAATTGAGCATCATTATATAGGGACTGCGAAGAGAAGTAAGTCCCAAGGGAAGATTAAGAACACTGCGGACGTGATTATGAAACTGGCCGGTGATGGCTCCTTCAATTGTATAATGACCGCTGTTATGGGGACGAGGAGCGGATTCATTGAGATAGAGTTCACCATTTTTAGTGAGAAAGAATTCAAAGGCAAAAATTCCGATAGCGTCGATCGCTGTCATTGCTTTTTTTGCATTCTCTATAATTTCAGCTTCAATTTTGTTGGATAGAGTTGCAGGCACACTGACGTAATGGCAGATATGATTTTCCTGTATGGTATGAGCAATGGGGTAGGTCACCATTTCGCTTTTATTTCTGGCGATCATAATTGCTAGTTCTGCTTCATAGGGGATGAAGGCTTCAACTAAAAGAACTCGTGCGGGGTCATTCGCTTTAAGTTTCAAAATACTCGCTTTTATCTGGCCTTCATTTTTAATGGTGCAATTACCATATCCATCATATCCACCTTTGGCACTTTTAAGCACAACTGGGTAGCCATGAGTTTTACAAAAGGCCTTGACGTCATTAATATTTTGAATGCGGGCAAAAGGCGCAATTTTAATTCCAGCTTTTTGAAAACTTTCTTTTTCAGAAATCTTATCACCGATTAATTTAAATGTTTTTGAATTGGGAAAGAGGCGGTTGGGAAAATTTGAATCAATAGCATCAAGGATATCTTGATCGATAAATTCATTTTCAAGAGTTATGAAATCACATTTTTCACAAAATTTTAAAATTTCTATTTTGTCGGCCAATGATCCTTTAAATGTTTTGGAAGCAATATGTTCAGCGGGACTAATCTCAGATTCTGAACAGAATATATGAGTTATGATTCCTAACTCACTGGCGGCCAATGCTGTCATGCGCGCCAATTGGCCGCTGCCAAGTATTCCTAGAACTGTTTGGGATTTTAAGGATGAAACTAATTGATTCATATTGACTAAGATTTTGCCTTTTATTTATTAAAATTGCCAAAGGTTTTAATTGCCACAGTTAAGAAAAGATTTTAATCTTTGTTCAGCGATATCAGTAATAATTTTCCAACCATGAGATAAATCATAATGTGTGGAATAGTCGGAGTTTACGGAACTCCTTATTCATTCCAAGAAGTCTACCAAGGTTTGCTTTTACTGCAACACCGAGGACAAGACGCCGCCGGAATTCTCAGCTTCGATTTTAACTCCAAAGATTTTCACCATTATAAAGACCTAGGTCTTATTAGTGATGTCTTTTCTCCGGAAATACTGGCCGGTTTTAGCGGTCAAATGAGCATTGCCCATACTCGCTACTCGACCGTAGGTCCTAATAGCGGCCCTAAGAATGCAATCGATAAAAAACGTGATATTCAGCCGATGATGATCAATTATCCTTATGGGATTGGTATGGTTCATAACGGCAATATTGTGAATTACTTCCAATTAAAACAATACCTGCAAGTCGAAAAAGACCGCCATCTTTTTACTCAGAATGATTTAGAAGTTCTTATTAATCTTTTATCGGATGGTTTAAGTGAGCGATCAAAATCAACATTTAGTTTTGATCAATTTCAAATGGCGATCCAGAATATTTTTGATAAGGCCCATGGTGGATTTTCAGTTGTGGGTTTATTGGCAGATAAAGGACTGTTTGCCTTTAGAGACCCTCATGGACTTCGCCCTTTAATTCTAGGCGAAAGAGTGCTTACAGTTGAAGAAAAAGCCTCTCATCCCAAACACTTTGGAAAAAGTTATATTCTAGCTTCAGAGTCCAATGCACTTAATTTTTTGGGCTATGAGGTCGTTCGCGATCTAGAGCCAGGAGAAATACTCTTTATTAATGACAGCGGAGAAGTTTTTTCTTCAACAAGCTATTCTAAAATTAAAAAAATACCGAAGAAATCTTGCATGTTTGAATGGGTATATTTTGCAAATCCTGAAAGTGTATTGGAAAAAAGAAGCGTCTATTCAACTCGCCTTAATTTTGGGGTTAATCTGGCAAACGAAATTCAGGTCTTAATAGATGAAGGTAAAATATCACCGGATATAGTTGTTCCCATTCCTGAAACTTCACGAGTAGCAGCTATTAGTTTAAGTGAAACACTTAAAATTCCTTACCGCGAAGTCTTGATTAAAAATCGTTATATCCAAAGAAGTTTTATTTTAAATACTCAAGAGAGTAGAAATAGAGCTGTTCAATTAAAACTTACGGCAATTGCCAGTGAGATTAAAGGAAAAAATATTTTGTTGGTTGATGATAGTATCGTCCGTGGAACGACATCAAAACGCATTATAGAAATGGTGAAAGAAGCTGGTGCCCGTGAGGTTTACTTTGCTAGCACTTGTCCACCCATTCGAAATCCTTGTTATTACGGAATTGATTTCCCAGATCCAAAAGAACTGGTGGCATCAAATCGCTCGATAGAAGAAGTTGCCAAGTATTTAGGGGCCGATCGTCTAATTTATCTTTCGGTGGAAGGAATGAAAAAAAGTATAGGTAACGACAATTTATGCATGGCCTGTATCGACGGAAAATATCCAGTTGATATAAGTAGCGCTACCAAATTTCTAGATATGAGAAGCTTACATAGGGAGTAAGAGAATGATTAAACTGCCACCTCTTCTATACCGTGGATCGGTAAAAAATGTCAGGGGAGAAGTGTCAGCAGAATCTCTACTTTTTGAATTTTCCGATCGCTATTCTGTTTTTGATTGGGGAGAAATGCCTGATTTACTTTCAGGAAAAGGTGCAGCTCTTGCCATAATGGGAAAATCTTTTTTTCAATACCTGGAAAATCCTAAAAACTGGGAAAATCTTTTTTCATCTGAGATTATCAATAAAACATTTTCATCAGATTATTTATTTAATTTAAAAGAGACAGCTCTTTTTAAAAAATACTGTGAATCCGGACTTAATCACCACGCCCTTCTTAATGATGAAACTTATGCCTGGAATTCCCCTTATCTTAAAGTGAAAAATGTTTCTATTTTAAAACCCACACTCACTGATGACCAAAGTTATCAATATTTTGCCTACCGAGATAAACCGGTGAACACTTTGGTTCCTTTGGAAGTCATTTTTCGAATTGGACTTTCAGAAGGAAATTCTTTATCTAAGCGACTAGGTAATAATCAAAATCTTTGGAAGGAATTCGGTTTTAATGAAACCCCTACGGGAGGAAGTCTTCTCAAAAAACCAGTGATCGATTTTTCTACAAAATTAGAAAGAGGCGACCGCTACCTAAGTTATACTGAAGCCTGTGATATTGCCGGATTAAATTCTAAAGAGTGGACTGAGCTTCATCAAATGACACATTTAATTGCACTTAATCTTTTTCATTTTCATCACATGATAGGGCTTGAACTTTGGGATGGAAAAATTGAAGTGGCCTTCACCAAAAATCCAGATGGAACACGCTCTTTTATGTTAGTGGATTCCATTGGTATTGATGAGCTTCGCCTTCTCTATAAAGGAAAGAGTTTTTCCAAAGAATTTTTACGTGAGAGTTATAAAAATTCAGATTGGTACAAAAATTTGGAAGCGGCTAAAAAAGATTCTCTTTTAACGGGAGTGGATTTCAAAGATATTTGTCTCAATCATTATCATTCGGGGCCTTTAAAACTTGATCCTGAAGTTAAACTTCGAGCGGAGTCAGTTTATAAAAGTTATTGCAATAGCGTAAGTGCGTTTCTAGGACATGAATTAAATTTTAACGCTGAGTTTGATTTAGATAACTATGCGTTGAGGTATCTATGAAAATACTCATTATAGGTTCTGGGGGAAGAGAGCATGCAATTGCTCATAAATTAAGTCTATCAAGTGATGTTTCTGGAATAATTGTAAGTCCTGGCAATGCTGGGATGGAAAAAACTTTGCCCGGAATTAAAACACAAAAGATAGCTGCTGATGATATCGAAGCGTTACTAAGTTTTGCTTTGAAGGAACAGATTGCACTTACTATCGTAGGCCCTGAGGCTACTTTGTCTCTTGGTATCGTAAATCTCTTTCGAGCGAATAATCTTTTAATTGTTGGTTCAACTAAAGAGGCGAGTCTACTTGAAACCTCAAAGGCCTTTGCTAAAAAAATAATGAATGAAGCAGGAGTTCCTACTGCCGCTTTTAGTGAGTTTTTTGAAGCAGAGATTGCCTTGCAATTTATACATTCATCACCTCACACTAAAATGGTGGTGAAGTGTGACGGCCTTGCTGCTGGTAAAGGCGTTGTTGTTTGCCAAAATAAAACAGAGGCCATCAATGCCGTTAATGCTTTGATGAAAGACAAGTTATTAGGTGAAAATATTGATCATATTATCATCGAAGATTTTCTTGAAGGTATAGAGGTCTCAGCTTTTGCTCTTTGTGATGGAGAATCATTTTCATTTTTAGGAACTGCTTGTGATCATAAAAGATTGCGAGATGGAGATATGGGGCCAAATACCGGCGGCATGGGAGTATTTTCACCAGCTAGTATTTTTAGCATTGCAGATGAATTATGGATTAATGAAAATGTTTTTGCACCTATGTTAAATACCATGAAAAAAAATGGAACTCCTTTTACCGGAATTCTTTTTGCTGGACTGATGAAAACTAAACATGGATGGAGTGTTTTAGAATTCAATGTTCGATTTGGTGACCCAGAAACGCAAGTGCTTTTGCCCTTAATAGAAGAGGACTTGCTTCCTTGGTTTAAAGCTTCGGCCGCCGGAACTATTAGCGAACTACAAAATAAACTTGGTCGTTTGTCTCCAAGGAAATCTAATCTGGTCGGTGTGCATGTGGTGATGGCCGCTCATGGCTATCCCGGGACTGAAGGAGTTAAAGTTCGTTCGGGCGATAAAATTCAATTTGATAAAAATTTTAATCTAGATAGTAAAGATTATCTTTTTTTTGCAGGTGTGGATGGTATTGGATCTGACTTGGTCACTAAAGGTGGACGAATACTTGGCATAACAGCTTTAAGTGAAAAATTTTCGAGTGCTCGAAAAAATGCCTATGATTTAATTTCAAAAATTCATTTCGATGGAGCTCAGTTTCGTCGTGATATTGCAAATGGCCAAGTCTGATGAGTAAAATCAAATTGGCAATACTCGCTTCGGGATCAGGATCAAATGCAGAGGCCATTATGAAATGGGCGGCGACTAGTGATATCGCAGAGGTTGTTTGTGTTGGTTCTAATAAAAAAGCAGCGATGGTAATTTCTCGAGCTGAAATTTTTAATATTCCTAAATTTACTGTTTTAAAAAAAAAGAATGAAAGCCGTGAAAGCTATGATGAGCGAATGTCAGGGGCCTTGAGTGAATATAAACCTGATTGGATTATTCTCGCTGGCTTTATGCGACTTTTGACTGAGTCTTTCTTAGAAAAATTCAATCATCAAGTGATCAATATTCATCCGTCGTTATTGCCAATGTTCCCGGGCCTTGATGGTTATGGAGATGCTTTTAAAGCGGGTGTGATTGAGAGCGGATGCACTGTTCATTATGTGGACGCGGGTCTTGATAGCGGAGCAATCATTGAGCAACGTATTTTTCCAATGATTCCCGGAGAGAGTTTCGAAGATTTTAAAAAGCGCGGCCTCTCGATAGAGAATAAATTTTACCCAGAAGTATTAGAAAAGTTATTTAAAGGAAAGCTATGAGTACTGTTTATAGATTTGAAATTTATCCAAACCTTGATAATTTGAATGCGAGTGCCAATCAAGAAGAGTCACTTAAAATGTGGTTTCATAAATACTTAAATAGAAGTATTAAAAATATTTGGGAAATTCGTTATTTTTTGGTTGAAACCGAAAAACCAATAGCTAATATTAGAGCTTATGCCCAAGAGGTTTTTACCGACAGTGTCGTGGAAGTGATGCTTTTTTCTGAAGACGAGCATCTTGAGCCGCTGTTGGATTGGCTGCAAAAAAAGAATTTTCAAAATCCAAGTCTGATTGATATTAGTTATCGTCCTGGAGTGACCGATAACTCTGCTCACGCGGCCCTTGAAGCACTAAAATTAATTCCCGCCCTCGCAAGTGTGGAAATGAAAGTGGCTTCAGGAACGATGTATTTTATTGAAAGTGAAAAGCCCATGAATTCTATTCAGCTTGAGGGGCTTGCTTATGAAAAACTGGCGAATAATTTACTTCATAAAGTGACAATTACCATTCCCTCAGAGATTGCTCGTTTTACTCGTATGAAAGCGATTCTTTTTCCAAGTGTTTCAATTATTGCTGAAAAGGCAAAGCTTGTTGATTTGGAAGTAAGCAACTCAGAATTAGAAAAAATGAATCATGATAATTGCTGGGCCCTTAGTCGTGATGAAATGAATCATATTAAAAATTATTATAAATCATTAAAGAGATCTCCAACTGATGTGGAAATGGAAGTCATCGCTCAAAGTTGGAGTGAACACTGTAAGCATAAAATCTTTTCTTCTGAGATTACTTACAGCGAATCTAATTTACCCAAAGGTGTAAAGCCTATTGGCGAATTTACAGTTAAAGGAATTTTTAAGAACTTCATTCGTGGAGCTACATTAAAAATTCAAGAAGAAAGAAAAATTCCATGGCTTATTTCAATCTTCCACGACAATGCTGGAATCGTTCGTTTTGATGACACAGTAGATGTGTGTATCAAAGTAGAGACCCATAATTCTCCTTCAGCTCTCGATCCATACGGTGGAGCGTTGACTGGAATTCTCGGAGTCAATCGCGATATCCTGGGAGTAGGACAGGGTGCAAAACCAATTGCTAATACCAATGTCTTTTGTCTCGCCGAAAATAATTATTTTGAAGACAATAAAATTTCTATTCCGCTGCTCTTAAAAAATCCTGATCGTATCAAAGAAGGTGTGCATCAAGGAGTTCAAGACGGTGGAAATAAAAGTGGGATTCCTACAGTAAATGGAGCTTTTGTTTTTGACCGCGATTTTGTTGGGAAGCCTTTGGTTTTTTGTGGAACGATTGGAGTTATGCCTCAGGTGGAACGAGGATTGAAAACTCATGAAAAACGTCAACGGCCCGGAGACTTAATTGTCATGGCCGGCGGAAGAATTGGTAAAGATGGAATTCATGGAGCGACTTTTAGCTCGATGGAATTAGTTGATGGAGTTCCTTCATCAGTTGTTCAGATTGGAGACCCCATAACTCAAAAACGATTGGGGGACTTTTTAGTAGAGGCCAGAAAGCTTGGTCTCTTTAATAGTGTGACTGATAATGGTGCCGGTGGGTTAAGTTCAAGTGTCGGAGAAATGGCCCAGCTGACAAATGGTGCAAACGTTGAATTAGAAAAAGCATTAGTGAAATACCCAGGCCTATCTCCCTTTGAATTAATGATCAGTGAGTCCCAGGAACGAATGACGTTTTCAGTTCCAAAAGATTCAATTGATGCCTTTCTTGAACTATCTAAAAAGAGAAGTGTTGAAGCTTCAGTCATCGGTGAATTTAATAACTCTGGATTTTTACATATTAATTACGAAGGTGTGGAAGTCGCTAATATCGACTTACATTTTTTACATGAATCACTATTGCCTATGAAACTAACCGGTCATTTTGATCTATCTACAAAATCTCCTCACTGGATCAAGCAAAAAATTACAAAACCAGCTCTTCCTAAAATCGCTGGCAAGATTAATTACACTCAAATTCTACTGGATCTTTTTAAGACTCCTAATATAAGAAGTCATGAGCATTTGATTCGTCGTTATGATCATGAAGTTTTGGCCGCAACAATCGTAAAGCCATTTACGGGAACACCGGAAATAGGTTTTTCAGCTCCGAGTGATGCTGGTGTCATTTGGATGAAACCTCATGGTGGTGGAGCAGACAATGCTTTAGCAATTGCCAGTGGGGTTTGTCCGAAAGTTTCAAAGTTTGATACTTATCTAATGGCAGAATACGCAGTGGATGAAGCTGTTCGAAACGCCGTTTGTGTTGGGGCCAATCCTGATGAAATGGTTTTAGTGGATAATTACTGTTGGCCTGATCCGATTGCCTCGGATCGAAATCCAGATGCAGAATTAAAATTGGCCCAATTAGTGCGTGCTTCAAAGGCCTTATACGATATCAGTATTGCCTATGGTATGCCGTTTGTAAGCGGTAAAGACAGCATGAAAAATGATTTCATTGGAATGAATGAGTATCAGGAAAAAATGAAAATAAGTGTTCCTCCTACACTTTTAGTAACAGCAATGGGGCGTGTTCCATCTCTTTCAATTGTGACGACTTCAGAAATTAAAAATACCGGAGATCTGGTTTATTTAATTGGAGGGGATTTATTAGAATTTACTTCAGCATTTGAATTGGCAGAACTTTATGAAGACTATGAAGTTCAATATCCTCTTCCAGCTCTGGAAACTAATAGACAAGTTGAACTTTATCGCCAGATTCACAAGGCAATGAAAAATAATCTTATCGAAAGTGGCCATGATATTTCTGATGGTGGATTGATTTTAGCTCTTGCAGAAAAAATGATGGGGACTCCTATGGGGATAAGAATCAGTTTAGATATAGACGAAAATTCCCTTGCTGGATTTTTATTCAATGAAAGTGCAGGACGAATCCTTGTGACGGTCAAACCAAGCAATGAAAAAGCATTTGAAGAAATCCTAAAGGGTTTTCACTTCATGTTACTTGGAGAAACAACAAATAGCGGAAGTCTTTTTGTTAAATCCAACAAAATTGAAATTCTTAAAGTGAGCGGGCAGGAATGTATGAAAAAT
>JAQTTZ010000159.1 GCA_028710485.1 Bacteriovorax sp.
AATGGCAGATAACTATCACCATTTTGGAATAACTGGAGAGAGTCGACTTTAACCAGTTCATTTTCTAGAAGTGTATCCAAATGTTTTTGGTACTCGACACTCACAGCTTTGCTGGAAATATTTTTTTCGCGACTGACTTTCGGCAGGTCTTTCGTTATTCCGTTGGCCGGAATATTGCGTCCAAACAATTCGATGCCATTATTTTTTTTTGAGCATCCAAAAAGTACCAAAAAAATACAAGAAATGATTAAAATATTTTTCATGATTAAAACACTATACTTGAAATAAAAATACTTAACTCGGCCCCTGAAGACGTATCACCTCCAAGCACATCAAAGCCGCAAGTTCGATAAACATCGCCAAGGCACCTACTTACCTCCATTACTTCCTGCTCAGACATCTCTTTGGAAAAAACCAGGGCATGGACCAGATGAAAATCTTTTTTCTCACTATTTTTCATCTTAATATCATTTAAAAAAAGACTAATCCTTTTTAAAACACTCTCAGAATTTCCAATGAAATTTTGAGAGGAAATAGTCATATTATTCATTTGCATAAACGAATACCTTCTTTATAAGTTTTTATTTTAAAATCTGTTCCATAATAAATCTCCCCATCCATTTCGATAGGAATCGCCTTATCACAGCTAATATTTATCTGATCAATTTCAGCACTCATATCTCTTCCTTGCAAAAGGTTTTTAAAAACCAGCATGGAAAAGAATTTCCTTAAAATAGTAATTGGATTTCTCTCCCATAGAACATTCAAGCGAAAGCGTCCATTGGCAGGATCAATGACTTCTGGGAAGCCCAGGTCAGTTGCGTAGTAGGGCTTTTTCATAAAGTGCATATTGGTAATCATTCGACTTTCGCTCTTCTGGTCAATTTCATATCTAATTTTGATTGGCTTCCACATAATCAGAGCTTTAATAAAGGTATAAACATCGGCCAGGTCTGAATTCCATTTCTTTAAAATTGCGATATCCGATGACGTATTGAAAAGAATATTAGCTGTCGCTAAAAATCCTATTGAAGAATTGGCCACGCAATAAAGATGCTCTGTTGATTGACCATTTAGAACTTCGATTTCCATTAAATCCTGAGCGTAAGTCAGATCAGAAATCCTCATGGGAATATCACTTATAATCTGGCATTCGCTATAAGGTCTTAGAAAACTATTATTACTTCCTAATCCAATATGACCAATTTTAATCATTAATAGAATTTCAATGCCTTTATTTTTAACCAATGCATTGACCATACAGTGTAGAGTGCCATCGCCTCCCGCTGAAATAAAAGAATCGCCCTCTGCTATTTGAAACAGGTTCCAATCAATCTGATAAAAATCATCGACGATGATGGCCTCTGATAATTCGGGAAGAAGAGTCTTAACCTTGCTCCATTTTTTAAGAGCAAGTCCGCTGCAGGATTGTGGATTGAGAAAAAGATATTTCATATTTCCTTTACTAGATCGCTAAAAACTTTTTCAACGGACTGTGATCCATCGATAACAATAAGATTTTCTATGGTATGAGAAATCCGATCGAGATTGGCGTGAAGATTTTTTTGAAAATCTACTTTCGACAATTTTTCTATTTTCTTGGCAAAAAGACCTAGTCCCTGCTCGTATTTTGACCATGAAGTCTTGCGACTCAAACATTGCTCAATGGGAGTTTTCAGATAAAAAACTTTATCGGAGGGAACAAATTCTGAAATATTTTTTTCCCAAAGAGCACTTTCCACTCCGTAGGCCATTTCAGATGCCCAGTACTTATGGAAAAAACCATTCAATAAAATAATATCAGCGGTAGCGTCGATTTTTGAAACTGAATTCTTAAGACAGGCCAATAAGAAAAAACTTCTGGCATGGGTCTCGTATTTTAAAAGAAAAGTTTCAACAATTTCTTGCAAAGATTTTTTATCATTGATAGATGAGAACTCGGCCAATGAATCCCAAATAGTTATGACTTGAACCTTTTTGTTTTGACCTTCAAAATACTTTTTTAAAGACGCAATCTGAGTGTCTTTGCCGCAAGCATCAGCTCCAATTAATGTTATGACTTCCATCTATGACTCCGCTCATTGTAATTATTGTTCAAAAACTTTTTTAAGGATCGCAACTGCTTTTTCAATATCTGCTTTAGAATGAGTTGCCATGACTGACATTCTAAATCGCTCGGTTCCAAGTGTCACGGCCGGGGGTTCGATTGGATTGATAAATAAACCTTCTTTGTGAAGCTCTAAGGCGATTTTTCTAAATACAGAATTCGCTGGAGGAAACACAGGAACGACCGCTGATTCCGTCCGGATATATTTAATATGGGCCTTGTCGAGTTGAGTCCGCAAATACTCAGCGTTATCTAAAACTTGTTGAACTCTTTCTGGGTGGGCCTCGATCTCTTCAATGCCTGCTAGAACTGCACTGGCCACCATGGGAGTAATCGCTGCTGTAAAAAAATATGGACGGGCGAAGAAACGAATAAAGTTAATCGTTTTTTTATCTCCTGCTAAAAATCCGCCAGTGACGGCAAATGATTTTGAAAATGTTCCCATTGTTAAGAACACTTTTGAACTCACACCATAATGCTCGGCAGTTCCATGTCCTCTTCCCAAAACACCGGTGCCATGAGCATCATCAACCACCAAGAACGCATTGTATTTTACACAGAGATCGGCCGCGGGCCTTAAGTCTGCCACTTCACCGCTCATTGAATAAACACCTTGCATGCAAACAAAGATATCGCGTTTAGGATCTTCTGACCTGTATTTGGTTAACTGCTCTTCAAGACTGGCCATATCCTGAGCTAAAAAGCGAAAGGCCCTCTTTTTTCCTAAACGGATCGCATCGATCAGAGAAGCATGCGAAGCTTCGTCATATAATAAAATAGCATTGTCAGTGATCAAAGAATTAACCCAGGCCAGGTTGGCCTGATAGCCGCTAGGAAGAACGATTGCATCTTCCTTGCCCTTAAATTCGGCCAATTTTTTTTCGAGCTGTTTTTGAATAGTCCCACTTCCATTGAGGATCATGGGGCCTGCCATTCCGATTCCGTATTCTTCAATTGTCTTGATGACTTTCTTTTTTATCGTTTCGTCATTGGCAAAACCTAGATAGTTATTGGAACCAAACATCAGCATTTTTTTTCTCACACCGGTCGTATGATCAAGAACATCTACAATGGGCGCCATCGCCGAGCAAATTTCCCGGTGATAAAGTAAGAAACCACTCTTATAAAGCGGTCTAAAAATTCCTTCAAAAGTATCGATATTTTCTTTTATTTGTTTTCCAAAAACATCTTTAAGATTGAGAAGGTGAAATTTTGATGGATCTAGAATAGGCAAATCTCCAATATCAAAGTTCTCGCCGATAAATCCTTTTTTGTTTTCATTGTCATCTTGACTCATTTTATTCCTCAAACCTTATTTCATTATTAACAGCATACTCGAGCATCTTGCGAATATAAATTTCCGGTTCAACTCCATCATGGAGCATATCGAGCAGTTGTTCTAAATTTAAATCTTTCCCGTTTAAACAAATGCCAGCACCGCTTTCTACTTTTCCAATTTCTTGAAAATGAAATTCATGTTCCATTGCTGCTGTTAAAAACTCCGCTTTCTTCTGGGTAGAAACTGAAAACAATAATTCGAATTCTCCATTTTGCGAGGCCATAAAAAGCCAAGGATTCACTTTAGTCAGGGAAGCGACTTCCAGGGCAACCGGATGAAAGAGTGATTTTTTATAATCAATAACCAGTTTGGTTTGATTAAATATTTCCAGCCATTTTAGCGTTGCAAGTAATCCATCACTGGTATCGATACATACTTTAGAATATTGATTGATAAATAGAGCTTCACGCCAGCGCGCCTTAGGACGATAACTAAGATCGAATTTATCGGCGAGCTCTGAGCTTTGTTTCCGAAGAGCAATATTGGCAAGGGCCACGGCATTTCCCCAACCGATGGGACCGGTTAAAAAAAGTGAGTCACCAGGAACCAGTCCGACTCTGGATAAATTTGGGGCTTCGCTAGATAGGCCATAGGCCGTGCAGGCGGTGAGAGTTTGTACGCCTTTGGTAATAATTTTTTCAACTTCCACAATTTGGTATTCGGCCGAAGCTTGTGCCACGCCTTGGAAAAATTCTTGCTGCCATTTTTGGTCTTCATTTTTATCTTTTAAAAGTAAACTAATACGTTCTGTTTTCATTCCTACCGCCGACAAGTCTGAAACACTTGCGGTTACGGTCAGCCATCCAAGTGTAACGGGATTATTGATCAGCTGAAGTTCAATCTCTTCCGAGACTGCATCCACACTCACTCCTAGGTATCCATCTTTAACTTTTAAAATTTCAGCATCAGAGTGAAAAGGCGAATTGAGCTGTTTGCCCGAACGCGGATAATTTTTAATCAAAGCTTGAATGTATGCAATTTCTTTTTTCATAACAAAGTTACTCGTCCTTCATTTCCATCAATTTCAATTTGAGAGTGATCTTTAATCTGCTCAGTAGCACCATTAACATTCAAGACACACGGAATCCCATACTCTCTTGAAATAAGTGCAGCATGCGATAATAATCCACCTGTCTCAGTCACAACACCTGCAGCTAGGCTAAAAAGCGGTGTCCAACCTGGATCGGTGAAAGGCACAATCATGATTTCCCCTGCTTTTAATTTTGAAGCCTCTGAAATATCGGTGATCACACAAGCATTCGCTTGAATGACACCAGCACTGCAACCAATTCCAAAATAACTTGTTTTTCCATTGGTGGTACTGGTCTTTGCCTTCCATGAAGCTTGGTTAAAACGGAATCCAATTTCATTTGAATTTTTAAAATGCTTAAATCCATGAGCGTAAAGCTTAGTCATGCGGGCCTGTGATTCAATCTCGGCCAATGTTTTAATCTGGTCGATATATTCCATAATATCTTGATAGCTTAAATAAAAAACCAGCTCGTTTAATTTAGTTCTCGTCCCCATCTCAAGCAAGTATTGGCGGATAAAATAATACACTCTGGTAGAGCGATCGCGCACTTCTTCACGGAGCCACAGGTAATAACGAATTCTTTCAAGTTTCTTAATGACTGGGGACCATGTTCCCGGAACAAAATTGCGCCAAGATGCTTTATGAGCGAGTTTTAGTTTGTGCAATTCATTTTCAAAAAACATTTGTTTTGGAGGATGTTCTTTCATTGGTTCTTTTAAAAGAGTTCTGAGGGTCTCAAGAGCAAATCGCAAATCTTCTCCCCATCTAGGAATTAAAAGATCCAATTCTCTCTCACTGTGAAAATAATAAAGTTTAGTAAATTCTTCAAAACGAGAAAGTAAAAAATTATCTTCTGCTAAATCACTGAGTTTGATTTCTCTTTTTACGTTGTCTAAAATCCCCACTAACAGAGTCAAGGCATTGGGGTTATGAGCTCTCCAGTCATTGGCAAGTTTGGATAGAAAATGGGCAGGTCCTGTGACTTTTAAGTTTCCAAGTTCCGCGATGAGATTGACAAACTCAAGGCTTGAGTCAGTTTTTTTATAAAATTTCAATTCATCCGAAAATTCAAGTTTGGCGTTTGATGCATTGTAAATTGTCTGAAAATATTCACTTTCAACATAAGTGAATTCTTCCATCACCAATTTTTTAAAAGACGAAAATAATTCTTTATCATTCATCGATTTCAGATCTTGGTGAAGATGTTTTTCTTCGATCTTATGAAAATTTTTGATTAAATCCTCACTTCGAGCTTTTTGAATATCATACTCTTTATGAAGGGCCCCTAAAACGGGTAGAGCTTTTAGAATTCCTTTAAGTGAAAAGCCTGTCGTCACTCCGTCGCCTTCATAATTAATCGGCAAAGCCATGTCTTCATCAAAATTTCTTTCATTATATCCAGGCAGAGCTTCCTGCATATTTTTCACTGCCCTTAAATTCCAGTAGGGTCTTCCGTAAAAAACTTTATACCAAACGACAGACTTCGCTTCCTTTTGGGTAATCAATTTTAATTTAACGAAGTAATCTGGCAAAGTCGTAGCAAATATTTTTTCATACAAGCTCCACATAACGGGAGAAACGACTGCGGATGAAACCCCACCGTCGCGAAAATCAGAAGTGGTCCACTCCCCCATATCTTTGGAGAATTGAATTTTAGTGATCGGTCTACTTTGTAGAATATAAATCTTATTATTTTTTACTGCGAATTCGATGTCCTGAGGCTTGCCGTATTTGGCCTGAATTTCCAGCGCATATCTTTGAAGCTGTTTTAAGATTTCTTTGGACGGCTTGATGGATAAACGGTCGTCGCTCTCAGTGAGAATGTTTTCGATCTCACGGTTTAAAATAAATCGACTCGGCGTGATTAAACCAGAAACCA
>JAQTTZ010000160.1 GCA_028710485.1 Bacteriovorax sp.
TATTAATGGTGGGATTGGCGTTAACGGTGGAATCAACGGTGGCGGCGGATACAATCCATACGGTAACGGTGGAATCAACGGTGGTGGCGGATACAATCCATACGGTAACGCTGGAATCAACGGTGGCGGTGGATACAATCCATACGGTAACAGTGGAATCAATGGTGGCGGCGGATATAATCCATACGGTAACGGTAACGGTAACTACGGACCTGGTATGGCCAATGGAGGCGCTGGAATTGGCGTAGGCCCAGGATATCCTAATAACGGTGGTTACTGGGGTGGAACAGGCGGATATGCCGGTGGTAGCGGTTACGGTGTCCCAGGAATGGGAGGCGATTATTACAATCAACAGAACGGACAAATGCAAATGCAAATGGCAATGCAAGGACAGGCCCAAGCAGGTATGTCACGCATGCAAGGAAATGCTTCAGTTAACCAAATGGCAAACGGAGCGTTACAACAAAACTTCTCGAATGCTCGTAACGATTTATACGGGATGAATGGAGCTGGTCAATACGGAGGATCTCCCTATGCAGCTGGAAACTTAGGTGGACAATTTGGAATTTCAGGTGGAATTTCGGGATCATTCGGTTTCTAAGATTTAAAAAACATTTTTAAAATAAAAAGGGAGCTTTTTTAAGCTCCCTTTTTATATTTGAAAATGAATTTTAATCGATTATTTTTTATGCATTAAAGTGCGGTAGTCATCTTGGAAAAGAACTTCGATTTTATTGTCATCGATAAGTTTTTCAACAACACCTTGGCCAAAAGTTGGGTGATCAATAATGTCACCTGTGATGAAAGAGCCTTTGATTGAATATGACTTAGGACCAGCAGTATTTCTACCAATTGCCTTAGTCCATAGCTCTGCAACAGTTTCTGTTGATTTTCTAGATCCAGGGCGTTTTGCTTTTGCCGATTTAATTACTTTATTAACAGATGTTTTTGTTTTTGTAGCACCTGGGTCTTTGAATGTGTGAGTTGCTTTGCAAGTTTTGCATAGAACTTTATCAGGTGTCTTTGAGTCTTTCATCGTAACGATGATATGTGCTAGAATTAATTTACATTTTGAGCAGTGAGAGAGAACTTCTTTTCCGACGCTTAATTCGGCCATACTGGAACCTTTGGAATGAGGGTTTCTTTAGATATCTAAAGCGAGATTCTGACAAGAGTATAAAAAGTGAATGATTCTGTAAAGGACAATCAACCCATTTCGAGTGACAAGCGCTCCATTCAGACAGTGAAAATGGAGGCGAAAGCACGCCTTCTTCCGACTAAACCCGGCTGTTATTTGATGAAGAATAAAGCGGAGCAGATTATTTACGTGGGCAAGGCAAAAAACCTAAGAGCTCGTGTAATATCTTATTTTAACAACTCTGTTAAGGGACCCAAGACAGAAATTCTAGTCTCTCATATTGAAGATTTTGATTTTATTATTACCGAAAACGATGCAGAAAGTTTTGTTCTAGAAAACAATCTCATTAAAAAGCATTCGCCCAAATATAATATTCGTTTAAAAGACGACAAGTCTTATCCCTACGTAGTGATCAATAGTAGTGAACCATTTCCTCGCTTGAAATCTGTTCGGAGAGTAAAGAGAGGTAAGGGCATAGACGTCTATGGTCCCTTTGTTACTGGCAGTAATATTTGGGAGATCCTTCGTATCTTGACCAAAAGTTTTTCGCTTCGCGATTGTAAATTATCAGATTATAAAACGCGAAAAGAGCCATGTCTTCTCTATCAAATGAAGCAGTGCTCGGCTCCTTGTGTCGGAAAAATTGCAGAGGCCGAATACGAGCGAGATCTCAATCTTGCCCGTGATATGTTTTCTGGAAGCGGCAATAAAACGATACGTGAATTAGAAAAGAGAATGCAGAAAGCGGCAAATGAAGAAGAGTTTGAAAAGGCCGCTCAAATCCGGGATTCTCTCGATACACTTCGTGAATTTGCCAATAATTTCAAACAGAGCAATGCCGAACTCGACAGCGATCGCAATATTGATATCGTTGCTTACTACGTTGGTGAAATTGAAGTCGACCTTTCAATTTATATGATGAGAAACGGAATTCTTCTCGGCCATAAAAATTTTAGCTTTGCCAAACTAGATATCGAAGACGGTGTAGAAGATTCAGTTCTTAATTATCTTTTTCAATATTACACCAGCACTTATGATTCACTTCCTCAATTGATCATTACTCAAATGTCTATTGAGTCCAACGAACTATTGGAGAGCGGATTAGCGACTTTGGAGAAATTAGAGAAACCAATTCGTGTTCGGTCTCCGGGCAAACAATACGACTCTCTTTTAAATCTCACCCGCGATCATGCTTTTGAACAGCAACGAGTGCGCATGCTTCACGAAGACAGTGTCTACGTAGGCCTGAATAAATTAAAAGATCTGCTTGGCTTAAAAGAGCGACCGGTGGTTTTAGAATGTTACGATATTGCTATTTTTCAAGGGAGTAGTCCGACTGCTGCCCAAATTGTTTTTCACGATGGTAAGCCAGATAAGAAAAATTATCGAAATTATCATTTGCAAGAATTGCCTGAAGGCAATAACGATTTTGCCATGATGAGAGAGTTGATTATTAGACGTTCTGATAATGGAGCGCTTCCTGATGTTTTTATTGTCGATGGTGGATTGGGGCAAGTAAATATTTTTAGGGAAGCATTGAAGGAATTAGGTATTGCTATTCCAGTTGTTGGAATTGCGAAATCTAAAGTGGTGCGGACTAAAGATGGTTTTAAGAGCGAAGATATAAAGCGGTCTGAAGAGAGATTGATTATTCCCGGGAGGAGTAATCCTTATATGCTCAATCAGAATAGATCGTTGTTTAAAATTATTGTTCAGATGAGAGATGAGGCGCATAGGTTTTCGAGAAGGCTTCATCATAAGGAAGAGACGAAGCGGGTTTTTAATAGAAAAGTTCCGCGGAAGACGAAGAAAGTTAATCTTGAATAGCGTGCAGAAGAAAGGTCTTGCTCTTTCCCAATAAAGGAGGATTTCTCATGGGAGAGGTCATGTTTGGTAACGAATTAATTTATAACAAGATAGAATCAAGATATTAAGCGACTGTTACTTTAAAATAGATTTCTTCTTCGATCAACTTGTCCTGAATGGCCAGCTGAACCCAATAAGCTTCAGGTTCACCCAATTTTTTTGCAATCTCAAAAGCTCTCGATGGACTTGGAATTCGCCTCCCTTTTTCTAGATCGGCTAACGATGCAATCGAGATCCCTAAAAATGTGGAAAATTCTTTAAGGGTCATTTCCTCGCATAATCGTTGGGACTCTATGGCATTGGCAAAAGTCATTTTCCCTATTTTCCTTTCAAGCTCTTTTGTTCCAAATTTTTTTTTCATATTTTTCTCGAAATTAATATTTATGCTTGTTGACTTCAATTACAATGATTAAATCTATTTCACCACTAGCTCTTTCTGTATAAATTGCTCGATAGGAAGCAGATAACCTTATTGACCTTTGGCCGTTCCGAAAGCCTTTCAGTGGTTCATCGTGATAACCAGAATATTTACGTATTTCCCTGATTCCGGACATCTCAACTTCTTCAGCCCACTTCAATAATTTACGAGTAATATAGCTTGGGAGTTTATCAATATCTTTTTTGGCTTTATCAAAAATGACTCTGTTCACTTTTTCCTTACATTATGTCAAAATGACATAATTGTCAATCTTCGACAGGTAAGTACAAATTGAGATTGATTTAAGGAGAATGTAACGATTTAATTTTAAAAGGCTGAATTACGAACAGGCAGAATAATTGACATGGATAGAGGATAGAACCGTTAACAATCAATGTTAACGGTTATCAATTGTTGGCCATTAGTTAATCACATGAATTATTTTTCTGCAGCCTTGTCCACAATCCGGACATCTTGCTGATTCTTGCATCAAAAGATTTTTATAATCTGAGAGATGAGTAATAACCAGTTTAGATCCACAGATATGGCATTCATTAATTATTTTTTTTACGTTTTTGATATCGCCGTAATATTCTTGGAAGTTTTCAAATTTGTAGTCGGTTTCCATTGACATGCAGGTGCTCCTTTTAAGTTACATTTCTTTTTTCGGATGATTGTTCAACGGTCTTTACACACTTGAGTAAAAATGAGAGTTTTGGGATAAATTTGCTTATGGAACAACAATTTAAAAAACTCATTCAAAAAACTAAAGCTCAAAAGGAGCAAAAAGATCCTCTTTTCAAATCATTTGAAGGGGCGCTCTTTCAGAACTCTGCTTGGTTTTTTAATTTTCAAGACAATGCTATGCCGCTTGTAGAAAGTGCGCATTCACCAGTGAAAATTACTCCAGCTATTAAAGCCGTTAAGGCCATTGAAGAAGTCGCTATCCCTAGCGCTCAGCCTGGTTTAACCTCTTTAAGCGAAGTTTTATTTGTCGGAGATAGCTTTGCTGGCGAGGGCGATGATTTGCTCGGTAAAATGATCGCTGCCATGAAATTAACAGGTGCTGAATTTAATCGATTTCCAATGGAAGAAGCGTTGGATGATATTGTCGATTTGGCGAAAAATCTTGAAGAACCAAGTTGCGCTACACAAAAACTCTTTAATACTATTGTAGAAAAACGTCCTAAGTTCGTAGTAAGTTTAGGTGCCACTGTCACTAATATTCTTCTCGGAAAAAGAGAAAAACTGTCAACTATTCATGGTCAATTTTTTGAAAAGCGAGTAGGCGAATGTGTTTACAGCTTGATGCCTATTTTTCATCCCGATTTTTTAGTCATAAATCCCAATATGAAAAGAACTGCTTGGATTGATCTCCAAAAAGTAATGGAACGTATAGGGAAAATTTGATCGAACTTGCTCCCGTTTCAATTTCCTCGCTAGAATAGGCTATGAGTTTCATGATGAGACTCGAGCACATTTCTCTAGGATATCGACTGCAGGATGCGAGAGATACTTTTGGCCTTCATTTTATTTTGTCATTTTCAATCTGCCTCCAGCGGTGAAATGCCTATTGTCAGTGTTCGCATTGGCAAGTCGCTGAGAAATATTTTAGTGACGGGACTCGATCTCAAACGCCATCTCTTTTTCAACAATGATGTTCGGACTTATAACGGAAAAAAAACGGTGAAGTTTAATTGCGAAACATTCACTACTTTAAACAAGCACAGAAACACACCGATCTTATTAGCGACCCTTGAGTCACCGACAGGTCTCCTGTCTTACGCCAATGATAAATACCAAGGGATGTTTAAAGTTATCACTTCTTCAAAAGGAGATAGCTGCGATATCGTGAACGAAATTCCGATGGAAGCTTATATCAGCTCACTCTTAACTAAAGAAATGAATTCCAAGTGGCCTATAGAGGCACTGAAGGCCCAGGCCGTAGCGGCCCGCACTTATGCTCTTCATAAGATGAGAACTCAGCAGGTGACTAAAGAATTGGGTTCAGAGGCCTATTACGATTTGGAGAGTTCGCAAAAACACCAAGTAGGAGGAAGCTTTTTTGATGCAACCGAATCAACCAATGCTGCAAGCAACGATACCAGAGGAGAAGTCTTAACTACTGAGTCAGGACAGATACGTCCTATTTTTTTTCATGCTAAATGTGGAGGAAGAACTCTGCGTCCCGATCAGGTTTGGCATAATAAAGAAGAAAGTTATCAATCTGTGAATTGTCCTTTTTGCCACGTCATCGGACCAAAATCTTGGAATAGTACAATTACCCGTGAGCGGTTAAAAAGTTTTTTTCTTTGGGCCAGTGAACAAGGTTATATCAAGGAAAGACTCTCGGGAGACCTGAACTCTATTGTCCTGGTACCTGATGAACTCGATAAGTTTACCGTTAATTTCTATATCAATGACCGACCTTTTATCATTGAGAAAGCAGTGCTCAGAAAATTTTTTGGTGGAGTCATTTTTCCTTCAAATACTTTCTCCATTAAAAAGCAGGGAGAGGGAATTATGGTATTAGGTGAAGGTCTCGGGCACGGCGTAGGGCTTTGCCAGATGGGAGCTTTTGCCATGGCAATGCGTGGCTGGTCTTATAAAAAAATTCTTGCACATTACTTTCCTGGTCACGTTCTGAAAAAGATGTATTAAACTACTGTCATGAAACACTTCCTCATCTTCATTTTTTTTTCCTGCTTTCTGGCGCTATCAAGCGTTCAGTCTATGACTATTTTAATTGATCCTGGTCATGGCGGAGAAGATGATGGGGCTAAGGCCCACACGTTGGGGAGAGTGCCAGAAGAGTTGATCAAAGAAAAAGATATCGCTCTTTTAATTGCTCAAAAAATATATGAAAAACTCTCAGCTAAAAACTACACCGTTTTTTTAACGAGAAGCTTTGATCGAGCAG
>JAQTTZ010000161.1 GCA_028710485.1 Bacteriovorax sp.
TATCCGCCGCCACCGTTGATGCCAATTCCTGGTATGCCGATTCCGATTCCGATTCCACCGTTAATACCACCACCGTTACCGTACGGATTGTATCCGCTGTTTCCGTATGGGTTATACCCGCCGCCGCCGTTGATTCCAATTCCAGGTATGCCGATTCCGACTCCACCGTTAATACCACCACCGTTACCATAAGGATTATATCCGCCGTTTCCGTATGGGTTATAACTCCCATATCCGACACCGCCGCCGATTCCAATATTTATTCCACCACCCATTCCATAACCAAGCATTCCAGCGAGACCGTTACCAAGACCCATTCCAAGTCCCATACCAAATCCGCCACCTGATCCGTTACCGCCCATTCCAATGCCACCGCCGTATCCGCCACCATAATAAGGGCCCATCATTCCCCCCAACATTCCGGATGAATAACCACCACTCAACATTGGGTTTCCGAAACCGCCATAGCCGTTGCCAGACATTCCGCCGTATCCAGCGTATTGTCCCATTCCATTATTGTTACATGAAGCCGCAAATGATTGTGCTTCGGCCGGAAGAATAGGATTTGCTCCTGCTTGCGTATTGTAATCTAAGTATGAGTTAAATCTGTTTGTACATTGTTGATAACCTTGAGTGTATGAATTTGCCCAAGCCTCTTGCGATTGAGCTTGAAACTTTGCTCCAAAATACATCCCACCAAAGGCGGCCAATGGCTGGGCAACTATTCCGAGAGCTTCAACCCATGGATTGGGTTCCGGCACCTTCGCTTGATTACAGGCCACACAATCTACTCCTGCTTCACCACCGGCAATTGAAATTTGCATATTCAGGCAATTCGAGTATTCGTCTTGATGAGCTGGATGATTCATTAACTGACAATCCAGCGTGCTCGCAGCCTGGGCCAGGGGATCAATCAACATTGTCACTGACATCAATGTTAAAATAGTTTTTGTGCTGTAAAATCGTTTCATAAACGCTTCTCCAAATTACTTGTAGAGCTAAAAGGTTCAACTCAAATATAATTTTCGGCAATTATGAGAGAAAAGTTTAGGGGGACTTTTATGCCTAGAGCATTTTTCTCACCTTTTCTGGATAAGGTATTAGAATCACGAGAAATTCTTTTACATGGATCAGTTTTTTATTCATGAAAAAGCTATTTCTCTGCCTTGATCTTCCACAAGTTATTATAGATAGTACTAAAAAAGCTCTCGAATAAAACTTCTAGGATAAATGAATGACTCTACGTTTAGTTTTTGAATGGCTGTCTTTAATTCTCCTGATTGGTCTCGGTGTTTACACCATGTGGGTCATTAAGAATGAACAGAAGGCCTATATCAAAAACGCACGAGTCGTAGTGTTCAAGCAATTTAAACTTTTTACTCCGACTTGGTGGGGAGAAATTCCTACCAACTCGGAGGACGAACTTTGTTTTAAAAGATTGGATACCCGTTATGACTGGGAAGCACGTTTCATCTGGAACTCGACTGGAGTTCATCAGGATTTAATCGAACTTTTCAAAGAGCATATTCACCAAAGAAAAATTCTTTTCGATGAAGAAACAAGCATCATCTATAACCCTACTGATTTTCGTGATAGTAAACTCATCACGAGTGGCCTCTATGAAATGGTCAGACTCGAAGGCACGGCAACGGCCGATCGCCAGGATAGACTTTACTATGATGCTTTTTTAATTCGAGAAATAAAATCGGGCCGCTTTCTTTATGCTGAAAGCAAAAGTTCAATTTTAAATGGACTGGTTGAAGGACCTTATTTTGAAGCTGTTATGACTCGTTTGGAACTTGTCGAATAATTTATGCATAAAAAAGGCTCCTTTGGAGCCTTTTTTTTAGTTTTTGTTTCTAGTTTTTCTTCTAGTTTTTCTTTGGTGAGAAAAGTCTGATTTTCGCTACCAGGAAAGCGATAAGATCTTCATCAGCTCCGAAAACATCATCAATAAGATCACAGTTTAGAACGAAATCTTTCATTCTCACTGCAATTTGATGAAGTGATTCAACCAGGTAAAGTCCACCGATATTTTCGCCATTGAATGACTTGATAATCTCTTTGCGCGCATGGTTAAACATTTCTGACTCAGTAACGTCTTCTGGAAGATTATCGACTCCCATTTTTTCTTCGACTTCTTCAATCGCTTGCTCGCGAACGTCTTCGTCTGTCGCAAAGCTCACACCATATTCAGTAGCCATGGCCTCGATTAGTTCTTCTCTTCTTGTAGGGTGAAACTCAATCAACTTTTTTTCTTTAAGATTGTTAATTGTGTAACTAGCGAGGGCGCGCAATGTATCAAAATCTGTTTTCATTGAAACCTCAATTAATAAATATTCTATTAAAGTGTAACGAGTTAAATTCTATCGCACAAGAAAACTTTTTAATTTCTTGACTTTCTTGCCCCAAAAAATGAGTTTAAAAATACAAATGGAAACAAAAAATAACAATCAAGACCCGAAATCTGAGGCCACAATTAATTTCGTGCCCGCCAATTCCGCACTTACCTGGGATGAGTACTTCATGCTTCAGGCCATGATCGCGGCTTTTAAATCCAAAGATCCGGCCACCAAAGTAGGCTCGGTATTTGTCGATAAAAATAACCACCAGATCACCATGGGCTATAACGGCTTTGTGGCCGGAATCGACGAATCAAAGGTTCCGTGGGGCAAAGACAAAAGCGCTCCTCTTGAATTTCAAAAATATGGATATGTTGTCCACAGTGAGGCCAATGCCATTCTTCACTCTAGCCGATCCCTCGAAGGCTCTCGCGCCTACGTCACCCTATTCCCTTGTAATGAGTGCGCCAAGCTAATTGCTTCCTCTAAAGTAAAAGAAGTCGTTTTTCTTTCAGACAAGCATCAAGAAACTGAAAGCAATAGAATTGCTAAAAAAATTTTTGATCTATCCGGCGTAACCTACCGAACATTGAATTTTCGACCTAAAATCCTCGATAATTTGACTGAGCACTTACAAAATCTTTTAACCGATATTTAGTCAAAATAGTGCTTCCTAATAAAGAGCTCTAATCCTATAATGGGGCGAATCCCAACATTTTATAGTCTAATCAGGAGAATCCTTATGAATCCTTTAATTGTCGTTCCAGACGGCTTTGATAAGTCACTTTTTGAAGAACTAAAAAAAATCCCAAATTTAAATGTCCACCCTACTTCTAAAGTATCTCAAGAAGAACTCAAAGCACTTCTGCCAAAAGTAGAAGGCCTGATCATCAGATCGGCAACGACTATCAATAAGGAACTGCTGGATCTAGCTCCAAATTTAAAAATTGTTATTCGCGCTGGCGAAGGTACAGATAATATCGACAAGGCACTTTGTGCTGAGAGGGGAGTAAAAGTTGCCAACACTCCAGGCGCCAACAACAACTCGGCAGCTGAACAAGCAATTGCCTTAATGATGACCGTCCTTAGAAACACCGCTCTGGCAGACGCGACAATGAAAGCTGGAAAGTGGGAGAAAAACTCTCTTACTGGTCTGGAACTATGGAAGAAAAAAGTCGGTATCGTGGGCTTTGGTCGTATCGGACAAATTGTAGCAAAAAGAATTTCGGGATTTGAACCAGAAATTTTATTTTTCGATCCAGTTCTAATGAGCTCAGACCTTCCCAACACAAAAAAAGTAAATGACTTAAAAGAAATTTTCTCTACTTGTGACATCATCACTCTCCACACACCGCTTATGGCGCAAACAAAGGGAATGATCACATCTGAACTTCTAAACCTTATGAAAAAAGACGCCATCTTGGTAAACGCTTCTCGCGGCGGTATCGTCGATGAAGACGCTCTTTATACAGTCTTAAAAGAAAAGAAAATCAGAGGAGCTGGCTTCGACGTTTTTGCGGTTGAACCTCTTCCAACTGATTCAAAACTTTTGGAACTTACTAACCTCGTTATGTCTCCACACGTTGGCGCTTCAACTGAAGAAGCACAATTTCGCGTAGGAGAAATGGCAGTTCACCAAATCAATGAATTTTTCAAAAATAATAATTTACTCAATGAAGTGAAGGCAAAATAATTTATGAAAACATTAGCGATAATTGGCTCTCAATGGGGCGACGAAGGTAAAGGAAAAATTACTGATCTTCTCAGCGAGAAATGCGACGTGGTTGTTCGCTATCAAGGCGGAAACAACGCCGGTCACACTATTATCGTTGATGGCAGAAAAATTGTTCTGCACTTAATTCCTTCGGGAATCCTTCACCCTCACTCAGTTTCCGTTATCGGTCACGGAGTTGTATTTGAACCGGAAGCCTTTCAAACGGAACTCAAAAAAGTGGCCGATGCCGGTATTGTTGTAACTTCTAAAAATTTAAAAATTTCAGAAAATGTTACCGTTATCACCAGCTATAATAAACTTCTGGACGCTGCCCGAGAATCTCAAGGAGCAGTGAAAATCGGAACGACAGGAAAAGGAATTGGACCTGCTTACGAAGACAAAATCGCAAGACGGGCCATTAAACTTAAAGATCTTTTTGATCTTGAAAGCCTGAAGTCTAAATTAGCAAGAAACCTTGAAGAAAAAGAAACTCTTTTCAAACACCGCTACGATATCGCTTTTCCAAGTGTTGATGAAGAGGCCCTTAGACTCTTTGATCTTGGAAAAAATATCGCCCCTTTCATGTGCGATACATTTTCCTATTTAGATCAGGCCATTCAAGATAATAAAAAAATTCTATTTGAAGGGGCCCAAGGCGTTCTGCTCGATATCGATTACGGAACATACCCATACGTCACTTCGTCTTCAACAGCAGTCGGTGGAATTTATACCGGTGCTGGAATTCCTGAGTCGCACGTTGAAGAAGTTTTAGGGATCACTAAGGCCTATACTACTCGCGTAGGTGAAGGACCTTTTCCCACGGAACTCTTCGATGCTATGGGCGAAGAAATTCAAACCAAAGGACAAGAATTTGGAGCGACAACAGGAAGAAAACGCCGATGTGGCTGGCTCGATCTTCCTCTTTTAAAATACTCTGTAAAAGCTTCTAACCTTACTTCAATTGCTCTTACCAAACTTGATATTTTATGCGGAATCAGTGAATTAAAAGTATGTGTCGCTTACGAATACGAAGGGGCCAGAATTGAAGTTGCTTATCCCGGAATTGACTTAACGAAAGCTAAGCCTATTTACAAAAGCATGAAACCTTTCGCTGACGATTTTAAAGGAGCTCAGTCTCCTGAACTTGAAATGTATATTGCTGAAATTGAAAATTTTCTTGGCATTCCAGTTGGGATCATCGCCTTTGGGCCTGAAAGAAAAGAAATCATTTTTAGAAAAGATTATTTTGAGAATGATATTACTCCTGAGCTTGATTTAAACTCTTGGGGCCGTCAGCCAGGTGTTCTAGAAGGAATTTATCCGCAAGTTGACCTTGAGAAATTGAGTCATCAAAAGTCTAATCCGACAAAAAAATAAATCGCTAAGATGAGTAAAAGACGTATCTTCGACATTCTAATAGGCTTAATATTTTTAAGCCTATTAGGGTTATATGTTTACGATCATTATATTGTTCCCACTAAGCCAAAAATTATTGCTCGTCCTGGATATACCCGAGCCAATGATATTTTGAGAAAAAAAACAAAGATTCCAGAAAATATCCTAAACACCACGGCCACTTCAAGTGCTTGTACTTTATTCTTAAAAAATTCCGCTGAAATTTCGATGAACGATTATGCAAATGAATATATCGATCATCAAATAGATGCTATTTTGAAAACTTGTGCGGGGGCCTTTCCCACGACCCTGCAGAGTAAAATCGACAACGCTATTTTAAAATGCAAGACCTCTACTCGCGAGCATTTGAGTAAGGAATGTTATGGGGCCTTGATCACGGCGAAGACCTCAAGTGTAGCGACCGTCATTCGTTCCGATATAGATCCAAAAGATCTCCCTGCCACTATCCTTCTTCAATTAATTGCCGACAAATTTTCCAATGGTGAGTTGCTGGAACATCCCGAGAGAAGTCTTGAACTTATCGATGCCTTGCTTGCTCATGAGCCAAGTTATCTTGGTGGTTATAAAGTAAAACTGCTCTTGCTCTCGATGAGTTCATTAAATAAAGAAGAGTATTATCAAGAGATGTTTCAAGATACCCTTGATGAGGCAAGAAGATTAAGTCCTAACGATCCAGAGGTAAGAGAAATCGCTCTGGCCGAAAAAGGAAAAATTTTTAAGCAGCAAGCTGAAGCAAATCCCGATGATAATAAGAAAGAGAAAAAAAATAACAAAGAATTTATCGAATACCTAGAGCTTGAATCAGCTAAGCATCCTGCAGAATGGATCTATGATTATTACAAG
>JAQTTZ010000162.1 GCA_028710485.1 Bacteriovorax sp.
AAGCTTGCCCCGTGGAAGCTATCGGGAGCGATGGGGATTCTTAAACGATCAAAATTCTCGGAAGTCTTTCAAAGCGAATTATCACATATTTCTTCACTATTTAAGAGTCAGATATTTTTGATTTTTGAACATTTTTAATTTTGTTCATGGTAAATTTTTTAGAAAAAATACAACCATTTACCAGTCTTTGCTTGTTTTTGAGCATGCTCCAATAAAATATTCTATATAGCTTTCCGCCATATAATTATTTTTCAGTATTCTTCAAAGGGAAGTATTAAATGAATCCAAAGTCAAAAATTAAAAATTTAAAATATGCAGACTTTTCCCATTCCGGTGATCGACAATTGAAATTAATATCTTCGATGCTTCTAAAAATCCAGGGTCGCCTTGAAGAAGATGAGTTGCACTCTTTGGGTGAATTCATAATTTCATATTTTAATAAAAAAATTTTGCTCGACCATGTATTCTGGGAAAGATCGGTTGACCTTTGTCACTTAAATGATGAAGAAATAGAAAATGAAATTATTCAAATAAGAAATAATCTTTGTGAATAAAATTCTATTATTTGAATAATTCAAACAATTCTAAACCAAAAGTATCGGCCAATCTGTGTACAGTGTATAAATTTGGAGAATATTTACCACTTTCGAGTTTTTGTATATAGCGTTCTGAAAATCCAAATTCAATCATATCGGCCTGTCTCAATTGATTTTTTAATCGAGCTTTTTTAATATTTTTTGCCAATTTTTCAAGAGCTTTGGCATAGTTTTTTTCAGTATTTCTCATATATTAATTTTATCTAAAGACGAACTGATTAGACCCGATATAATTAGTTCGCCCCCCCCCTTGTATTGTCTTGTCTTTAAATTAATATTGTTAAAAATAATTTAAAAAAATTGAAGTTATTCAACCCGTCATGTTTAGTTCGTGTAGAATAAAGAAGATATATTTAATACTTTTATGGATTCAAAGCATGGATACAAAAAAAAAGTTCAAAATTTTAATTGCAGATGACGAGCCAGGTATTTTGGAACTAATGGCGGATACATTTAACTCTCATAGATATGATCTTTATCTTGCTTCTAACGGAATGGAAGCAATTGATATTTTAAAACTAAAAGTAATTGATTTAGTTATTTCAGATTTTAGAATGCCAAATGGCAATGGGATGGCCATTTTAAATTTTGTAAATTTAATGGAAAAAAAACCTATATTTTTATTTTTCTCAAGCGATTTTGAATTAGAATCCAACGATTGTCTAAAGCTTGGTGTAAAACAAGTTTTTCCTAAGCCATTCAGTTTGTGCCAACTTATTTCTGAAGTTGAAAAGGAATCAATCATTTTCTTTAAGAGAGCTTAAACCTTTAGAAAATTAACATGAAGATCTGTCCTTATCTTTCTCTAAAAACCTTTCTTAAATTTTTTGGCTCACTCTCTTTAAATTTTTCTAGTGAATCTCTCAGCATCTCAGTCGACATCCATTTTCCATTTTTAGCATAGTACTCTTGATCCGCTTTGGTAATTTCTGGAAGTAAAATTCCACCGATTGTTTTTAAACTCGCCATCGTTGAAATAGTTAGTGACGGTACATCTTTGGTAAAGTCTTTTGGAATTCCTGAAGCTTTTGCCAACATTCCCCAAACCCCGGGAATATAGCGAGTCGCCCAGATGGCCTTCGCCGCAATTGAAGTCATGTTTTCGTGAATTTTATAATTATCTTCGTCAATCCAACGAAACATTTCACCGAGAATTGAATCCTTTCTCCACGAGTCTCTCATCAAGCGGTAATCAGTCCAATCGAGAACGATATCAAAACGCGAATCGGTTTCCATATCGTTTGGAACCATCATCGCCCCTTTCTTAAGTCCTATGCGATTAAGAAAACTTGCATCATTCATCGTGATTTGTGACATCACTTCAGGAAGAATGACTTTCCCTTCTGAAGCTTGCTTGAACGAATCATACGCGACCTCTTCACATGAAAGTTTTGAATTATCAGAAAAATCTAAGTCATAATCGTAAGGAATAAATTTATTTTCTTTTTTAAGATCGACAACTTTATTGTACATATAATCAGCGGCTCTTCCTGCGAGATCAGCATCTTTTGAGCGCAAAATTAAAATGCGAGCATTTTCATTTTTCAGAGCTTCTTCAATGGGATAAAGAGTTACTCCTTTTCCAACATAAGATTCAATCGTCATAACTTCCTTAGTCTCTTTATCCACATGAACAAAAACGATATGACTAAAAAGCGAGCGAGGATGTCCAATTTCCGAAATAGTAGATGAAACAAAGCTCACACCTTTGGTGATCATGATATCACCGTTTCTAAAATCGAACTTTGTCTTAGGATCAACTCCAGCACCTAGATGGTATGGATGATAAGCAGCAGCTTCATAAACGGGGATTGGCTGCTCTGGGAACTTAATAGAGCTAGCAGAAACTTGCTCGTCCGGGTAGTAGTGAACACCAACATAATCTTCGCTAGAGCGGATTAAAAGATTCAACTCTTTTAATTTCAATCGACATCCAGTTGGAAGTATTTCTAAAATTGAATGTAAGGCCAATCTCGCTTCAAAGCTCAAATCTAGTATTTTTTGGCCATCAGTTTTGAGTGCTGCTAGCTCTAGATTTTGAGGTGAAAGTAACTGGTAATCACTAATTAAACTACCAAGCTCGTGCTCACATGTTTCACCATTAATTTCTCTAGTGGCCACTAAGTTAATAATTGATTTCGACTCGGCTAAAAGATCAAGGTTTCCCTGCTCAGAACTCGAGACTCCTCGGGAAGGCTTCGAGACAGAAGAGCATGAGGAATTGAATATTAATAGGCAAAAAAGTAATGTGAGTGAAAGTTTCATTTCCTATCCTGGCCAAAAAGATCGGGGCTCGAAAGCCCCTAATTAATTTAAAGAAATTATCTCTTAATTTGTAATACTTCTTGAAGCATCTGATCTGCGGTGGTTAACGTCTTAGCATTAGCTTGGAAGTTTCTTTGAGCAGTCATCAAGTTAACAAACTCGTTAGCGATATCTACGTTTGAAAGTTCAATAGATTTTGAAAGCACTTCTGCTCGTCCAGATTCACCTGGTTTACCAAGGGCCGCTTGCCCTGAAGCCTTAGATTCTTTAAATAAGTTTTTACCAATTTTAAAGAGTCCTTCGTTGTTTTCAAACTTAGCTACTGCAATTTGAGCGATGTCGCGAGTTTCACCGTTGTTATAGTTCGCAGTTAAAATCCCTTTATCGTTAAATGAAAGAGAAGTTAATGTTGCAGCACTAGAACCATCTTGAGTGTGACGAGCGATTGCTGAATCAGAACCGTATTGAGTAGAAGCATCTAATCCAGTTCCACCTTCTTTAATTGATTGTCCCCAGTTGAAATTAATTTTTTGTCCTTGAGCTGCACCTTTATTGAAGTTAAAAACATTTTTTCCTTCTTTCTTCTCTTGAAGTTGCCCTTTATCATTAAAAATTAAAGATCCAGAAGCTTGCTCATACATAGTATCCGGCTTTCCACCTTCAACATCTTTTCCATCAGCAGCTATATGGTATTCCCATGTATTGTTGTCTGTCTTATTGTAATAAGCAGTAACAGTTCTTGCTGTACCGATGTTATCATAAATGGTCATTGAGTTAGAAAAGTTTGATGTCTTTTCTGGATTTTCAATTTTAAATTCTGTTTTGTTCATGCGCGAATCCAAGTTCATCGACATAACAACTTCTCTAGAACCTTTCGCTGCAATTGTGGTGTTACCAAGTTTAATGGCATCAACCTTATTCATCATTTTTCCAGATTCATCAGCCTGGAAGCCCAGAACTTTATAACCATCCATAGTTGTAAGTGAGCCTTCTTTATCAAAGTGAAGAGATCCATCACGACTAAAACATCTTCCCGCTGGAGCATCAATAGTAAACATACCGTCTCCTGAAAGAGCTAGATCGGTAACAGATTCTGTTCTTGTGATGTCCCCTTGGGTCATGATTGGCTTGATATGGCCTAGTTTTGTACCAGCACCAAACTGATCTCCACCTTCAATACCTTTAAGTGATACTGCGAGTACGTCTTGAAATTCTGCTCTTGAAGATTTGTAGCCGTTGGTTCCGGCGTTGGCGATGTTATCACCGATAACTCCCATCCCCTGACCACTTGCATTTAGACCAGATACACCAATTGTGAATGAACGTAGAATACCCATGTGTCCCTCCTAGACCTAATTTTCTCAAAAACGTTTTTTAGTGCTACAGACTAAAAACTAGGGCTTCCGGAAAGGACCAGCTCCGTTTCTTTTGAGATTTTTTTATGTTGTTATTAATTCATTAATATCGTCGAATCAATTTTTGTAAATACGTTTTCTCCTATACTGTCTTTATCGATCGCAGTTACGATCATGTTTTTTGGTACATCAACTATATAAGCAGCTTTGCTGGTTATTACCAGCGAGTCTTGACCACCTTTAAGTTTTAATTTATCAATGGCGCTTAGGATTTTTGTGTATTCTTCTTTATCAATCGACAAATTTCTTTCTTGCAGTCTTCTCATTGCATGAGTTGAAAGATTTAGTCCTTTTGGGGTTTCTGATATGGGAGCTTGTTGCTCTAGATTGCTATCGAGAAGGCTTTTAAACTCAGACGTTTCACCCTTAGCTAATTTATTGGCCGAATCAACATTCTTGTTCGAAGGAAGCTTCGTAACGTTGGGGATAAGAATGTTATTAATTTTAGGATTCGCCATTTTTTAACTATTTTTTCCGCTTAAAACTTTTTAGTTATTCGTTTGATTCTCTACTTGATTATATGTCGACGCAGCTTGTTTTTGCAACGCAGGCATTTTTTTACTTGAGAGATCTTTTTCCGGTAAAGAAAAACTTTCAACATCTTTTAAATAAACTTTTCTTCCGCCACTTACGTCTAAAATTGTTTCACCATTTTCAAAACGTACACCAGTCACTGTTCCTTCTGCTCTCGTGACACCCATGAATTTTTCATTCTTGTCATCAAAAGCAAATACATCAAAATGATATTGTTCTTTTGGTGCAATTTGCCCGTCAAGACCAACACCATCCCAAGTAACAGCTTGCTGACCTTTTCCAAGATCTTCTTTATCAACCTTTCCGATCATTTGATTTTTATTATCATAGATACGAATGATGACATTCTTAGCAGATTTATCGAGGTAGAAAGGGAGTTCAACATTTTTTCCTTCCCCATTATAATCAACCGTTGTCCCTGATGTGACAACTTTCTTTCCAAGGTAGCTGGCACCTTGAAATCTCTTTTCATTATCATTGTTGGCATTCATTCCATCCATCTTTTTATTCATCGCAGTTAATTGCTCTAATTGGGAAAACTGGGCAAGGTTTGATGAAAAATCTTTTTGATCCATTGGTTTCATTGGATCCTGATTCTTTAATTGATGAGCAAGAAGTTTCATAAAACCGTCTGGACCTAAAGTCTCATGGGTCTTGCGGTCGACGAAACGTTGATCCGGCTTTACACCAACCATTTTATTTAATTCGTCACCTATCTTTGGATTAACAGCTTGAGCGTCACCTTGAATTTCGGCTTTTTTGATGGCGATATCTGAATAAGCATTCCGGCTCTGATTGCCAGCTCTACCGATCATTGGCATGGATTAAGCTCCATAACGTTGTTGATATTCTTCCCACAATTCTTTTCTTCTTTCTGATCCACTATTTGTATCACTCGAGAAATTGTTTGATTCAAAACTTGTGAATTGTTTGTCGCTTCCATCTGGATTTTGGCTGAATGAACTCGATTGTCTAGAGTCGCTTTGACCAAACGGAGTTGCTTCACTCATGGTTGAAATAATTCTTAAATCAGAAAGATTGACTCCAGCTTGATTTAAATTTTTCATTAAACTTACTTCATTCTTAACGAAAAAATCATGTCCTTCTTTACTTGAAGTTGTGATTTGCATATCTATAAGATTTTGAACTTGATTCGTTGAAGAGGATGGCATTTTACTAACTTGAATTTTAAATTCACCAAGAGATTCGTGCTTCACAGTTAAATCTAAACTGCCTTTATTCGCCACTTGATTTTGCTCAACATAGTCTGAAATTCTTTTGATGATTTCAGTAGTATTAGCAGTATTAATCTTACTCAAATCTAAAACTTTTTGGTTAGTTTGAGTTTGAGTTTCTGCCTGTTGTCCGTGATTATTTTTATTATTTTGGATTCCAGGAATCATGTCCTGCTTAATGGCAGAGAGTTCTGCTCCTACTTTTGTATCAGGAGTGCGAAGTTCATCTATGGCCGATGCCGAATTTCCTTTTTTGCCTTCTTTAAAGGC